>NZ_VLJQ01000075.1:0-44502 GCF_007829375.1 Nocardioides sp. J9
CCGGCAGACGGGCAGGACGAGCGTCACAGCCGCCTTCCGACCGGTCACCGGGGTGCGGGGAATAGGCTTCTCACGTGACTTCGCCGACCCGCCTCGTCCACATCGTCGACGAGGTGCCCGAGCTCGCCGACGTCGAGACCCTGCGGATGGTGGTCGCCCTTGACGGCTTCCTCGACGCCGGGAACGCGGGGGCGCTCGCCTGCCGCCACCTCGTCCGCACCGGGGCGTCGACGCCCGAGGGTGGCGGCGTTGTCGTCGCGACCTTCGACGCGGACCAGCTCCACGACTACCGGGCGCGGCGCCCACCGATGACCTTCGCCCGGGACCACTACGAGGGCTACGAGGCGCCCCGGCTGGTGGTGCGCCTGCTCCACGACCACGGCGGCACGCCGTACCTGCTGCTGCACGGCCCGGAGCCCGACATCCGCTGGGAGGCGTTCTGCCGCGCGGTGCGCGAGGTGGTCGAGCGGTTCCGCGTCGACCTCGTCGTGTCGATCGGCTCGGTGCCGATGGCGGTCCCGCACACCCGGCCGATCGCGATCACCCACCACGCCAACAACCCCGACCTGCTGACCGGCACCAGCCCGTGGCGCGGCGAGCTGCGCGTGCCCGGCAGCGCGCAGGCGCTGCTCGAGATCCGCCTCGGCGAGTGGGGCCACGACGCGCAGGGCTTCGTCGCGCACGTCCCGCACTACCTCGCCCAGCTCGACTACCCGCGCGCGGCGCGCAGCCTGCTCGAGCACGTCGAGCTCGCCGCGCGGCTCACCATCGACCTCAACGAGCTCGGCGAGCTGGCCGAGCAGCGCGACGAGGAGATCGCCCGCTACCTCTCCGCCAACGAGGAGGTGCAGGACGTCGTGACCGCGCTGGAGCAGCAGTACGACACCTTCGCCCGTGCCGAGGCGGAGGGCAGCAGCCTCCTCGCCGAGGACGAGCCCCTGCCGACCGGTGAGGAGATCGGTCAGCAGTTCGAGCAGTTCCTTGCCGGCCTGGAGGGCCCTGACGAGACCGGAGGACAGGCGTGACCGACCGCGTGATGGGGGAGGCGACGAAGAAGCTCGTCGACCTCCTGGACCTCGAACAGCTCGACACCGACCTGTTCCGCGGCCAGCAGCCCGAGACGATCCGCCAGCGCGTGTACGGCGGTCAGGTGGCCGCGCAGGCGCTCATCGCCGCGTCCCGGACGGTCCCCGAGGGCTTCCAGGTGCACTCGCTGCACTCGTACTTCCTGCTGCCCGGCGACTACAACGTGCCGATCATCTACGACGTCGAGCGGATCCGCGACGGCAAGTCGTTCTCGACCCGCCGCGTCCTCGCCCGCCAGCACGGCCGGCCGATCTACTACCAGTCGCTGAACTTCCAGCGCCCCGAGGAGGGCCTGGAGCACCAGGACGTCATGCCCGAGGTCCGGCCTCCCGAGGAGGGCCTGGACATGATGCAGCTGATGACCGAGCGCGGCGCCGACGACGGGCTCAGCAAGGAGTGGGCGGCGCTCGACGTGCGCTGGCTGGGCAACTCCGGCCACGGCGGCATCGAGGAGGACCCGATGCGCCCGTCGCGGACCCAGGTCTGGATCCGGGTCGACGGCCCGCTCAGCGACGAGCCGCTGGAGCACCTCGCGACCTTCACCTACGCCAGCGACGTGTCCCTGCTCGGCGCGACCCTCGCGGCGCACCCCCAGTCCGGGCCGCACGAGGTCCAGATGGCCTCGCTCGACCACACGATCTGGTTCCACCGGCCCTTCCGCGCCGACGAGTGGTGGCTCTACGACCAGTGGTCGCCGTCGGCCAGCGGCGGCCGCGGACTCGCGCTCGGCCGGATCTTCACCCAGGACGGCACCCTGGTCGCGACCGTGGCCCAGGAGGGCCTGATCCGGCCGCGCCCCGCACGCTGACCGTCCCGGACGGACGAGAAGGGCCGGCCCCCGCGTGGGGACCGGCCCTTCGTCGTACCGCTCAGAGTGCCGTCGTGCGGCCCAGCAGGTGCGGTGCGCCGTTCTTCGGGTTCACCAGGGTGAAGTCCCAGCCGCTGTCGGTGCGATCGGCGCCGAACTGCGCCTTGCCCGGCAGGAAGATCGGCTTCTTGAAGGCGACCTCGACCTTCACTGCGTCGGGCAGCCGGTTCTCCAGCGCGGCGATGCAACGCGCCTTGCTCCACATGCCGTGGGCGATGTGGCGCGGGAAGCCGAGCGCCCTGGCGGTCAGCGGGTAGAGGTGGATCGGGTTCCGGTCACCGGACACGGCGCCGTAGGTGCGGCCGATGTTCTCCGGGATGCTCCAGACCGGGCCCTTCGCCTCGACCTTCGCCAGGCTCATGCCCGGGTCGCCGTGCTCCTTGTCGCCGCCGCCGACGCGCAGGTACGTCGACACCGACTCCCACACGACCTCGTCGCCGACCGTGCCGGTGACGTTCATGTCCCACGCCCGGCCCTTGGTGCTGGCCCGCAGGTTCTGGGCCCTCAGCCGCAGCGACACCGTCTCGCCGATGGCGACCGGTCGGTGCTGGACGATCGTGTTCTCCAGGTGCACCGAGCCGATGGCCGGGAAGGGGAAGGCCGCGTCGGTCATCAGCTGCATGTGCAGCGGGAACGCGAGCATGTGCAGGTAGGGGACCGGTGCGACGTCGCGGTTCGGGAAGCCGCAGACGGCGGCGTACCGCTCCACGGCCGAGCGCTCCACGACCACGTCCGTGCGCTCGAGCGTGAGGTCCGGGAGCGTGCGGCCGGTCTTCTTGATGCCCGGCAGCTGGTTCACGCCGGGGACCGCCGGCAGGGCGGCCTTCAGCATCACGGGGAGGGCCATGGTCAGGCCCCCAGCATCATCTGGCCGCACACCCGCACGACGTTGCCGTTGACGGCGGTCGAGGCGGGGGAGGCGTACCACGCGATGGTCTCGGCGACGTCGACCGGCAGGCCGCCCTGCGACATGGCGTTGAGGCGCTGGCCGACCTCGCGGGTCGCGAACGGCACGGCGGCGGTCATCTGGGTGATGATGAAGCCCGGCGCCACCGCGTTGACGGTGATGCCGTCCGAGAGCTTCTCGCTGAGCGAGTCGACCAGGCCGATGACGCCGGCCTTGGAGGCGGCGTAGCTGGTCTGGCCCAGGTTGCCCGCGATGCCGGCGATCGACGCGACGCCGATGATGCGGCCGTTGGCGTTGACGACGCCCTGCTCGAGCAGCTCGGCGGTGATCTTCTCCGGCGCGGCGAGGTTGATCTCGAGGACCTTGCCGAAGCGCTCGGGGTTCTGGTTCGCCAGCTTCTTGTCCATCGTGACGCCGGCGTTGTGCACGACGATGTCGACGCCGCCGTGCTTCTCCTTGAGGTGGTGCGCGATGCGCTGCGGCGCGTCGACCGAGGTGATGTCGAGGGTCAGCCAGTCGCCGTCGATCTCCTTCATCACCTTCTGCAGGTCGGAGGCGGCCTGCGGCACGTCGAGGCCGACGACCGTCGCACCGTCACGGTGCAGCACGCGGGCGATCTCCTCGCCGATGCCGCGGCTCGCGCCGGTCACGAACGCGACCTTGCCGGCCAGCGGGGCGGTCCAGTCGGCGAGCGCGGAGCCGTGCTGCTCGTCGTGGGCGCCGATGCGCACGACCTGGCCGGAGACGTACGCCGACTTGGGGCTCAGCAGGAAGCCGAGCGTGGAGAGGACCGAGTCCTCGTAGCCCTCGGCGACGTAGACCAGCTGGACGGTGCCGCCCTTGCCGATCTCCTTGCCGAGGCTGCGGGTGAAGCCCTCGAGCGCGCGCTGCGCGATCCGCTCGCTGCCCTCGACCAGCGCCGGCGGCGTGCCGATGACGACGATGCGCGCGCAGCTCTCGAGGCTGCGCATCAGCGGGGTGAAGAACTGCTGGAGCTCGACGAGCTCCTCGACGGAGGTGATGCCGGAGGCGTCGAAGACGAGGCCCTTGTAGCGCTCGCCGTCGGCCTGGGCGGTCGTCGACGTGACACCCAGGACGTCGAGGAGGCCGGGCAGCGACTCGGCAAGCCGGCCGCGGCCGCCGACGAGCACGGTGCCCTTGACCAGCGGGTCGCCGGCCTTGTAGCGCTCGAGCCGGGTGGGGTTCGGCAGCCCGAGGTTCTTGACGAGGAGCTTGCCGATCGGGGTGCTCACGAAGCCCTGGTACTTGTCAGTCATGTGCACCATGTAACTAGATGTGTAACTCTGAGTCCACATTTCGTGATCTCGCCCTCAAAGGGTTCTGCGGAGGGCCACGCTGAGTGAGGATTGATCCATGACCAACACTGTTCGCCGTGCTGCCGTACTCGGCGGTAACCGGATCCCGTTCGCCCGCTCCAACGGCGCGTACGCCACCGCGTCCAACCAGGAGATGCTGACCGCGGCCCTCGACGGGCTGGTGGCGCGCTTCGGCCTCGAGGGTGAGCGCCTCGGCGAGGTCGCCGGTGGTGCCGTGCTCAAGCACAGCCGCGACTTCAACCTGGTCCGCGAGTCCGTGCTCAGCACCCGCCTCGCGCCCGAGACCCCGGCCGTCGACCTGCAGCAGGCGTGCGGCACCGGCTTGCAGGCGATCAACTACATCGCGAACAAGATCAAGCTCGGCCAGATCGACTCCGGCATCGGCGGCGGCGTGGACACCACCTCCGACGCGCCGATCGCGATCGGCGAGAAGCTGCGCAAGAAGCTGATCCAGCTCAACAACGCGCGCTCCACCAAGGACCGCCTCGCGATCCTGGCCACCATCCGCCCCGGCGACATCGGCCTGGCCATCCCGTCCAACGGTGAGCCGCGCACGAAGCTGTCGATGGGGGACCATCAGGCGCTGACCGCGCTGGAGTGGCAGATCACCCGCGAGGCCCAGGACGAGCTGGCCGTCTCCTCGCACCACAAGCTCGCGGCGTCGTACGACGAGGGCTGGCAGGACGACCTGATCACCCCGTTCCGCGGCCTCGAGCGCGACAACAACCTGCGCCCCGACTCCTCGCTGGAGAAGCTGGCCAAGCTCAAGCCGGTCTTCGGCAAGGGCGAGGCGGCCACCATGACCGCCGCGAACTCCACCCCGCTGACCGATGGTGCCTCCGCCGTCCTGCTCGGCTCCGAGGAGTGGGCCGAGGCGCACGGCCTCGAGGTGCTGGCCTACCTCGTCGACTCCGAGGTCGGCGCCGTCGACTTCGTCAACGGCGCCGAGGGCCTGCTCATGGCCCCCGCGTACGCCGTGCCGCGGATGCTCGAGCGCAACGGGCTGACGCTGCAGGACTTCGACTTCTACGAGATCCACGAGGCCTTCGCCTCGCAGGTCCTCTCCACGCTCGCCGCGTGGGAGAGCCCGGTCTTCTGCAAGGAGCGCCTGGGCCTCGACACGCCGCTCGGCTCGATCGACCGCGCCAGGCTCAACGTCAAGGGTTCCTCGCTGGCCGCGGGCCACCCGTTCGCCGCGACCGGCGGACGGATCGTCGCCAACACCGCCAAGCTGCTCAAGGCCAACGGTGGCGGCCGTGCGCTGATCTCGGTCTGCGCCGCCGGCGGCCAGGGCGTCGTCGCGATCATGGAGCGCTGAGCGCCGACCCGCTGCACGACGTGCCGTGCCCGCCCGGGATGATCGGGCGCGCACGGCACGTCCGTTTTTCGGCCCCCGGAGGAACACATGGCGCACCTGGCACGACGGATGACCGGGGGCGCGGACGTGCTTGTCGCGCACCTGGACGCCCAGGTCGCGCCGTCGGTCAGGCCGACGGGTGCGGGGAGACCAGCGCCAGGGCCGAGTCGACCATGTAGGAGCGCACCTGTGCCGCCGAGATCTCCCCGACGGTCGGGATGCCCGGGGCGACCTCGCTGACCAGGATGCCGAGCCGGGCCAGCTGCAGCGCGCCCAGGCCGCTGGCGTAGAGGGCGTTGGCGAGCAGGACCGGCTCCTCGCGCAGCGTGAACGCCCCCTGCTCGACCCCGTGGGCGAGGGTGTCGGAGAGGACCGTCAGGCAGGACGTGATGCCGCGACCGAGCCGGAACAGGGCGCCCTCGGCGATCTCGTCGAGGAGCTCGTCGCCCGGGCGCACCATGAGGGCCTGCGCACAGTCGACGAAGGCGGGGTGGGCGACGCCGTAGTCGACGAAGGCCCCCACGATGGCGGCCAGCTGCTCGCGCGGCACGTCCGAGCTCTGCGCGGCGGACACCATCGCCTCGTGCAGCTCCTCGAGGTAGCCGACGAGGGTGAGCGCGAAGAGCTCCTCCTTGCCGGTGAAGTGCCGGTACACGATCGCGCGGTTGATGCCGACCGCGGACGCGATCTCCTCGATCTGGACGTCGCGCACGCCCCTGGAGTCGAAGATCTCGCGGGTCGCGGCGATGATCTCCGCCTGCCGGGCGCGCCGCCGGGCGGCTGCCGCCTTGCGGCGTCCGTCGGTCGCCGGTGCGTTCGTCATGGGCTGAGTGTACGGCTCGTGCAACTCGGTGTTGCAACATCCGTGACGCACGTCGAGCCACAATGTTGCCGGGACTCAGGGTGCGGCGAGGTGGGCGCGCACCGCCTCGATCGTGTCGGCCTCGGCGGCGGTCTTGTCGTCGCGGTAGCGCACGACCCGGGCGAAGCGCAGCGCGAGGCCGCCGGGGTAGCGGGTCGAGCGCTGCAGGCCGTCGAAGGCGATCTCGACGACCTGCTCGGGGCGCACGGTGACGACCCAGCCGTCGTCGGACACCTCGAGCTCGCGGAACCGTGCGGTCTGCCACGCGAGCATCTCGTCGGTCATCCCCTTGAAGGTCTTGCCGAGCATCACGAAGCCGCTGGGGGACGACGGGTCGCGCGCGCCGAGGTGGATGTTGGACAGCCAGCCGCGGCGCCGGCCGGAGCCGTGCTCGACGGCCAGCACGACGAGGTCAAGGGTGTGCACCGGCTTGACCTTGACCCACGCCGAGCCGCGCCGGCCGGCGTCGTACGCCGCCTCCGCGTCCTTGACCACGACGCCCTCGTGGCCGTCGGCGAGCGCCTGCTGCGCGAACACCTCGGCGGCGGCGCGGTCGGTGCCCACCCAGCGCCGGACCCGGTGCTCCTCGGGCACCAGGCCTTCCAGGGCGGCCCACCGCTGGTGCGCCGGCAGGTCGAGCAGGTCGGTGCCGTCCAGGTGCAGCACGTCGAAGAAGTACGGCGTCACCGCGGCCTGGTCGGAGCCCTGGCTCGCCGTGCGGGACGCGGTCTCCTGGAACGGGCGGGGTCGGCCGTCGGCGGCGAGCCACAGCGCCTCGCCGTCGAGCACGACCTCCTGTGCCGGCAGGGAGCGGACGACCTCCACGACCTCGGGGAGGCGGCCGGTGATGTCGTCGAGGCTGCGGGTCGCCACGACGACGTCGTCCCCGCGGCGGTGCACCTGGATGCGGATCCCGTCGAGCTTGGCGTCCACGCCGCACACGCCGTCGTCGCCGGCCGCCTTGTCCATCGCCGCGGCGACGTCGGGCGCGGACGAGGCGAGCATCGGCAGCACCGGGCGGCCGACGGTGAGGCCGACCTGCGCGAGGGCCGCCTCGCCCTCGAAGGCCGCGTCGACGACCCAGGTCGTGCCGCCCGCGAGCATCGCGGCGCGGCGCACCCGGGCCAGCGGGACCCCGGCGGCGAGCGCCAGTGCCTCGGTGGTGACCGCCTCGAGCGCGCCCTGCCGCACCTCGCCGACCGCGACCGAGCGCAGCCAGGCCTGCTCCGGTGCCGTCGCCCGGCCGAAGAGCGAGCCGACCGAGGCGGCGCGGACGCCCGCGGAGCCGGGGCCGGACAGGTCCGCCATCGCCGCGAAGGCGTCGTCGACGGCCGTGATGGTGAGGGTCGGCTCGTCCGCCGGCTCGGGCAGCTCGCGCAGGCTGCGCCAGCCGAGTCCCGTGCGGCGCTGCCGCAACCGGCCGCTCAGGTAGTGCGCGGCGAGCGCGCGCTCGTCCGGCTCGGCCGCGAGCAGCAGGTCGGCGATGAGCCGGACCTTCTCCTTGCGCGACCGCGTGGCTGCCACCGCGCCGGAGGTGTCCACCAGGGCACGGAGCAGCATGGCCGTCAGTGCGTCGACTCGAGGGACGCGGCGAGCACGGCGCCGTCGATGACCTGCTCGTAGACCTCGTCGAGGTCGAGCAGCTCGGCACTGGTGCCCTCGAGGTCGCCGAAGTAGCCGGCCACCTCCAGCGACACGAACCCGTGGAGGGAGGCGAAGAGCGCCATCGCGGTCTGCAGCATCCGCTCCTCGGGGAGGCCGGCCGAGCGGACCATGACGGCCAGCGCCTCGATGGCGGTGAGGGCGGCGGCGTAGAAGCTCTCGCGGTCGATCGGGGGCCGGGTGAGCGCGGCGTAGCGCTGCGGGTGGCTGCGGGCGAAGTTGCGCAGCTCGCGGCTCAGCGCCCGCAGGCCGTCGGTGCCGGCGTGGCCCATGGCGGCGGCGCGGACGTGCTCGCCGAGCATCCGCATCGCGCGCACCTGCACCAGCGCGCGCAGGTCCTCGAGGTTCGCGACGTGGTTGTAGAGCGACGACACCCGGGCCTCGAGCTCGGCGGCGAGCGAGGTCATCGTGAGGGCGTCGTACCCGTCGCGGTCGACGAGCGCCTCGGCGGCCTGCAGCACGGCCTCCTGGTCGAGGCGGCCGCGCCGGGCGCGCGTGGTGTCCATGGTCAACTGCCCCTCCGGGAGCCTGAGGCGGTGAAAGTCCTTCGTTCTTCTGCGACAGAGCGTAGTGCAAACCGGACACCGGGACCGAGAGGCAGCCCGGATAGGCTCGACGGGGTGACCAGTCCGGACGGCGAACGGGTGTGGCGCCCCGGGCGGGTCGTCCCGGTGGGCGCGATCCTGCGCCAGCAGCGGCGCGGCGCCGGTGACCCCACGCACCGCCTCGCCGTCGGCCGGTGGCACTGGCGAGCCAGCCGCACGCCGGAGGGGCCGGTCACCCTCGCCGTCGCCGACCAGGACGCCGCCGGCGAGGTCGCCGCCCGGGCGTGGGGGCCCGGCGCCGCGTGGGCGCTCGAGCAGCTGCCCGCGCTCCTCGGCGACCTCGACGACTGGACCCCGTTCGAGCCCCGGCACCCGGTGCTCGCCGAGGCCCGGCGCCGTCACCCGCACCTGCGGCTGGGGCGGACCGAGCGGGTGCTGGAGGCGATCGTCCCCTCGATCATCGAGCAGAAGGTCACCGGGCAGGAGGCCTTCGCCGGCTTCCGCGCGCTGGTACGACGCCACGGCGAGCCCGCGCCCGGACCGGTGGCCGAGCTGCGCCTGATGCTGCCCCCGGACGCCGCCACGCTGTGCCGGATCCCGTCGTGGGAGTGGTTGCGCCTGCACGTCGACCCGGCCCGCTCGCGTGCGGTCGTGACCGCGGCCCGCCACGCCGAGGCGCTCGAGCGGGTCGTCGGCGTGACCGGATCCGAGAGCGACCGACGCCTGCGCAGCCTGCCGGGGATCGGGGTGTGGACCAGTGCCGAGGTGCGCCAGCGCGCGCTCGGCGACCCCGACGCCGTCTCGTTTGGCGACTACCACGTCGCCAAGGACGTGGGCTGGGCGCTCGAGGGCGTGCTCTTCGACGACGCGCGGCTGGCGTCGTACCTCGAGCCGTGGGCCGGGCAGCGCGGTCGGGTGCCCTTCCTGGTGGCCGCCGCGGGACTGTACCGACCGCGGCGCGGACCCCGCATGTCACCCCGCGATCACCTCGGTGCGTGACCTTCGTCCGTGATATCTGTTACACCGAGCAACAGTCAGTCGGTCCGGCCGGGCCGGACGGCTCCTGGCGGCGGTGGACGGACGAGGGGGACACATGGGGACGCTCGACTGGGCTGCCCTCGGGCAGGCCGCGCCCGCAGACGTCGCGGCGACCCTGCGTGACGCCGACCCCGCGGCCCTCGTCCGCGCGATCCGCACCGCGACCGACGAGGAGATCCTCGCGGTCGGCCATGACGCGGAGCGGGGTCCGGCCGTTGTCGAGGGCGTGATGCGTCGCATCGGCGATGTCGCCGTGCCCGACCGGCTGGCCGCCACCCGTGGGCGGGTGCGCTGGGACTCCGCGACGCGCGCACGGGAGTCGTGGCACCTCGACCTGCAGCACGGAGCGGCGGAGGTCGCGCCGGCCGGGCGCCGGTCCGGGGCGGCCGACGTCGTCGTCCGCGGCACGGACCTGCAGCTGCTGCGCCTGGTCGCCGGACAGCTGGACGTCGCGGCGGAGCTGCTCGCCGACCGCATCGGCATCGACGGCAGCGGCGACCTCGCCATCGCCACCGCCTCGCTCTTCGCCGTCGACGGCACGGACCCCGTCACCGGCACCCCCGTCGACGTCCGAGACATCGACCCGGTCGCGATCGCCCAGGCCCTCCACGGCGTCCCCGCCGCCCACCTGCGAGCGGTGCTGGCCTCGGACTTCCGGCCGGTCGTGCTCGAGGAGGTCTTCGGACGGATGCCGTCGTTCGTGAACGGCCGGAAGGCGGCCGGAGTGCAGGTGACGGTCGGCTTCCGGCTGACCGGACGCCCCGACGGAGAGGTGGACCGCTACGTGCTCCGACTCAGCGACGGTCGCGCGAGCGTCCTCAGCGGCACGGCGGCCGACGCCGTGCCCGTCGGGGACCGCGACGCGACCGTGACCTGCGAGGCGGCGGACTTCCTGCGCCTGGTGACCGGTCACCTCAGCGCGGTGTCCGGCGTGCTGCGCGGCCAGCTCAAGGTGCGCGGCGACAAGGTCGCCGCGCTCCGCCTCAACGCCGCCTTCGACATCCCGACGGCGGCCGCCGGATGAGCGCCGTCGCTGCGACCGGACGCTCCGTCGTCGACAACCTCACCGGCCGGTTCCGGGCCGGCGTCGTCACGACCGGCGAGCTGGTCAAGCTCGCCGTCGAGTCGATCCAGTGGGGCTTCTCCGACATCGTCGCCCGCCGCTTCTCCTGGTCGGAGTTCCTCCTCCAGTGCTGGTTCATGACCCGGGTCTCGCTGCTGCCGACGATCCTGGTCTCGATCCCGTTCGGCATCATCACCTCGGTCCAGATCGGCGCAGCTGCCAACCAGATCGGCGCGCAGTCCTTCATCGGGGCCGTCAACGGCATCGGCGTCCTCCGGCAGGGCGCCCCGCTGGTGACCTCGCTGATGATCGCCGGTGCCGTCGGCTCGGCGATCTGCTCCGACCTCGGTGCCCGCACCGTCCGGGAGGAGATCGACGCGCTCAAGGTCATGGGCATCTCGCCCATCCAGCGCCTCGTCGCACCGCGCATCCTCGCCGCGCTCCTGGTCTCGGTGCTGCTGACGGTCATCGTCGCGATGACCGCGATGACGACCGCGTTCATGATCGTGGTCGGCCAGGGCCAGATCTCGTCGGGCACCTACCTCGACTCGTTCGTCGGGCTGGCCCAGCCGGCCGACTTCGTCCTCGCGGAGCTCAAGGCGTTCATCTTCGGGTTCGTCGCCACCATCGTCGCCGCCCACAAGGGCCTCACCGCACGCGGTGGCCCCAAGGGCGTCGCCGACGCCGTCAACCAGGCCGTCGTGCTCAGCGTGATCCTGCTCGCCGTGATCAACGTCGGGCTCACCCAGGCGTACGTGATGCTCTTCCCCGGAGGTGCCTGAGATGTCCCAGGTCCAGCTCGGGCGCGGCGTCGGCGCCCGCGTCTCCGACGCGGTCGTCGGCACCGCCGACGCGGTGATGAAGAACCTCGCGGTCCTCGGCGACTTCGTCACCTTCGCGCTCAAGGTCTTCCGCGAGGTCCCTGCCACCGTCGCGCTCTACCCCAGGGAGTGCCTGCGCCAGATCAAGGACATCGCCTGGGGCAGCGGCGCGCTGTTGGTCGGCGGCGGCACGGTCGGCGTCATGGTGCTGCTGTCGGTCGCCGCGGGCACGTCCATCGGCATCGAGGGGTTCAACGGCCTCGAGATCGTGGGCCTCGCCCCGCTCACCGGCTTCATCTCCGCCAGCGCCAACACCCGCGAGCTCGCCCCGCTGATCGCGGCGCTCGCCCTCGGCGCCCAGGTCGGCTGCCGCTTCACCGCCCAGATCGGCTCGATGAAGATCCACGAGGAGGTCGACGCGCTCGAGGTGATGGCGGTCAGCGCGATGCGCTACGTCGTCACGACCCGCGTGATCGCCTGCATGGTCGCGATCCTGCCGCTCTACATGATCGGCCTGATCGGCTCCTACGCCGCCTCGCAGGCCTCGGTCGTCATCTTGTTCGGGCAGTCACCAGGGCAGTACGACCACTACTTCTCGACCTTCATCCAGGGCCGCGACATCTTCTTCTCGATCATCAAGATCCTCGTCTTCGCCCTCACCGTCGCGTTGATCCACTGCTGGTACGGCATGAAGGTCGGCGGCGGGCCGCAGGCCGTCGGCGAGGCGACCGGGACGGGCATCCGCGCCAGCATCGTGTCCATCGTCGTCCTCGACATGGTCCTGACCCTGGTGTTCTGGGGCGGCGACCCGGGCTTCAGGATCTCGGGGTGAGGTGACCATGGCTCGAGAGACCTCACGCAGCCAGCTCGCCCGGCGCGGGCTGATCACCCTCGTGGCCCTCGCGGTCATCGGGGCCTTCGTCACGCTGCGGACCAACGGCACCTTCGGGGCGCAGCCGCACGTCACCGCCGACGTCGCCAACGCCGGCGGCGCCCTCCGCGCCGGGTCCGACGTGAAGATGAACGGCGTCATCGTCGGCAAGGTCCGCGAGATCCGCCGCGCCGACGACGGCAAGGGCGTCACCGTCGAGATGGCGATGTCCTCCGACGACCTCGACTCGGTCCCCGGCAACGTCGTGGCCCGCATCCTGCCGGCCACCGTCTTCGGCACCACGTTCGTCGACCTCGTCGTCCACGGCGCGCCGACCGGCCGGCTCCGGGTGGGCGACCGGATCAAGGCCGACGCCACCCAGGAGACGCTCGAGCTCCAGCAGGCGCTCGACGACATCGACCGCCTCGTCAAGGCGCTCGGCCCCGCCGAGCTCGCCTCGGCGATCGGGTCCGCGGCAGAGGCCCTCGACGGCCGCGGCAACCAGATCGGTACGACGGTGCGCCAGCTCAACTCCTACCTCGACCGGCTCAACCCGCGGATGCCGCAGGTCGGTGCGGACCTGCGGGCCCTCGCCCGCACCACCCGCCTCGTCGACGAGATCGCGCCGGACCTGCTCGACGCGACCGAGGACGCCCTGGTCACGATGAACACGATCGTCACCCAGGAGGCCGCCATCACCGCGCTGATCAGCGGCGGCACGACCCTGGCCCGGACCTCCAGCAGGTTCCTGGCGAAGAACCAGCGCGACCTGGTCCGCTTCATCAACGGCTCGGCCGTGCTGCTCGACGCGGTCCACGACAACCGGCGGGCCGGCATCACCGACGCGCTCGCCGTCAACATCGCCCTCGGCACCACGCTGCCCGAGGCGGTCGAGGAAGGATTCGTGAAGACCGACGGCACGATCCGGCTGGCCCCGCCGCCGTACTACACGAGCAAGCCGCGCTTCCGGACCTCGGAGGTGGGCTTCGGGGCCCTGGGGGCCGAGCGATGACCGGCATCCGCACCATCGCGGCCAAGTTCACCGCGTTCGCGCTCGTCAGCGGCCTGCTCATGGTGCTGCTGGTCAACACCATGAACAACGGCGTCACCGGCGGCACCCGCGAGTTCTCCGCAGAGTTCCGCGACGTCAGCGGCCTGCGCGTCGGTGACGACGTCAAGGCCGCGGGTGTCCGCGTCGGGAAGGTCACCAGCATCGAGGCCACGACCGAGGGAGCGGTGATCGGGCTCGAGCTGGTCGAGGACCAGGCGCTGCTGCAGAACACCAAGCTCGGCATGCGCTACCAGAACCTGCTAGGCCAGCGCTACATCGGACTCGTCCAGCCCGCCGAGCGCGGCCCCGAGGTCGAGGAGGGGGCGACGGTCCCCATGGGGCAGACCGACCCGGGCTTCGACCTGACCGAGCTGCTCAACGGGTTCCGCCCGCTGCTCAAGGTGCTCCAGCCCGGCGACGTCAACACGCTCGCCACGTCGCTGGTGAAGGTGCTGCAGGGCGAGGGCGGCACCGTGCGGCAGCTGCTGGCGCAGACCGGCCAGCTCACCAACTTCCTCGCCGACCGCGACGCGGTCATCGGGGACGTGATGACGAACCTCAAGCCCGTCCTCGACAACCTCGCCGGCCAGGGTGACGAGATCACCACCACCGTGCGCGAGCTGCGGGCGCTGATGACCGGGCTGGCGAAGGACCGCAAGTCGATCGGCGCGTCCATCGACGGCGTCAGCCGCCTGGTCGGGGCGACCAGCTCGCTGCTGAAGGAGGTCCGCGCCCCTCTGGTCGGCGCGACCGACCAGCTGGTGACCGTCGCCGACATGTTCGAGAAGTCCCGCGGCAACCTCAAGGACGTGCTGCCCGCCTTCGCGACGGTCTTCGAGTCGCTGGGCCGCACCACGTCGTACGAGAACGCGCTCAACGTCTACGTCTGCTCGCTGTCGATCGCCATCGGCCCGGACAGCAGCGGGATCAACCCGGCCGGCGGCAACGGCCCCTGGCGGCAGGTGTGCCGATGAAGCCCATGAACGAGCGCGACCCCCTGCGGATCGGCGTCATCACCCTGGTCGTCATCGGCCTCATCGGGGCCGCCGTGGTCGCCCTGAGCATCGCCAACTTCGGGACCAGGACCTACACCGCCGAGCTCGAGCACACCGCCGGGCTCCGCACCGGCGAGGACGTGCAGGTGCACGGGGTGAGCTCCGGGAAGGTCACCGGCATCCGGCTCGAGGAGGACCACGTCGTGGTGACCTTCGCGCTCGACAGCGACATCGAGCTGGGGGAGCGGACCACGGCCACGGTCAAGGTCGCCACCCTGCTCGGCAGCCACTACCTCGAGGTCGACCCGAACGGCACGGGCAGCCTGGCCGACGGCCGGATCCCGATCGAGCGCACCGGCGTGCCCTACAACCTCCAGGACGTCATCGAGGAGGGCACCACCGCCCTCGACGAGCTCGACCCGGAGCTGCTGGCCGAGGCGCTGACCGCGATGGCCGGCACCCTGGGCGCCAGCGAGAAGGAGATCGGTCCGGCCCTCCAGGGCGTCGCCCGGCTCTCCGAGGTCGTCGCCAAGCGCTCCGACCAGGTCGGTGACCTGCTCGAGTCCACTCGCAAGGTGACCGACCAGCTCTCCGACAGCAGCAAGGACATCGTCGGGCTGATGAAGCAGGCGAACCTGGTGGTCAGCGAGATCACCGCGCGCAAGGACGCGATCCACCGCCTCCTCGTCGAGACCACCGACCTGTCGAAGGCGCTGACCGCGGTCGTGAAGTCGACCAACGGCAAGCTGGACCCGGCGCTCGACGACCTCAACAAGGTGATCAAGACCCTCAACGGGCAGAGCAAGCAGCTGACCCACCTGCTGGAGGTGATGGCGCCCGCGGTGCGGTACGTCGCGAACGCCACCGGCAGCGGGCCCTTCCYGCCGCTCTACCTGGAGGCGCCGGCGATCCCGGCCGACGACACGACCTGCAAGCTGCAGGGGGCATGCTGATGACCGACCGGAACGTCCTGCGCACCCTCGCCGCCCTGGTCGCGGTCGCCGCCGTCCTGCTCACCTCGGCGTGCAGCGTCGTCGGCGGCGGCGACAAGATGACGATCAAGGCCTACCTCGCCGACTCCGCCGGCCTGTTCGTCGGCAACGACGTCGGCGTCCTCGGGGTCACCGTCGGCGAGATCAAATCGATCGAGCCCGACGGCGACAAGGTGCTCGTCACCATGGAGGTCGACGCGGACCAGCCGGTTCCCGCCGACGCCGGCGCCGTGGTGGTCGCCCGCTCCGTCGCCACCGACCGCTACGTCGAGCTCACCCCCGTCTACCGCGAGGGGCCGAAGATGAGGGACGGCGCGACGATCGCGCTGGACCGCACCCGCACGCCGGTCGACTTCGACCAGGTGCTCGCGTCGCTGAACGAGCTCGCCACCGGCATCGGGGGCAACAAGCGCACCACGAAGGCCGTCCAGCGCTTCATCGACGCCGGCACCCGTGCCTTGCGCGGCCGTGGCCCCCTGCTCAACCAGACGATCCACTCGCTGGCAGACGGCGTCGACGGCCTCGCCTCCCAGCGCGAGGACGTGGCCGCCACCCTGAAGTCCCTCGACGTGCTGCTGACCACGATCGCGAGCAACGAGGCGACTGCTCGTACCTTCATCCGGCAGGTGTCCCGGGCCTCGAAGCTGCTCGCCGACGAGCGCGAGAACTTCCGCGAGGCGCTGCGCGCGCTCGACTCCGCGGTCACCACGGTCGCGAAGTTCGCGGTGGACAACCGCGAGGCGATCGTCGCTGGCGTCGACGGCTCCACCCGGCTGATGAGGACGGTGCTGTCCAAGCAGGAGCGGCTGGAGGAGATCCTGCGGGTCATGCCCGTCGCCCTGGAGAACCTGCGGATGATGCCCGGCGACCGCCTCCCGGTCCGGATCAACCCCCTCATCCTCGACCCGCTGGGCGGGATCCTGCAGTCGGTGTGCGACCGGCTCCCGCTCGACCTCTGCCAGTTCCTCACCGCACCGATCGGGCCCCGGCCATGACGACGACCACGACGACGCCGATGCGCGGCCGCCGCGCCGCCCGGGCCTGCGCCGCCGCGATGCTGGCCCTGGGCCTGGCGACCACGACCGCCTGCAGCACGACGATGCGGGACCTGCCGATCCCCGGGACGGGCGTCTCGGGGGACACCATCGAGGTGCGAGCCGAGTTCGACGAGGCCCTCAACCTCGCCGTCGGCGCCCCGGTCAAGGTCAACGGGGTCGACATGGGCAAGGTCGAGGAGATCACCGTCAGCGACTTCGTCGCCGAGGCCACCCTCACGCTCAAGGCGGACGCCGGGCTGCGCGAGGGCGCACGAGCGAGGTTGCGCTACACCACCCCCCTCGGCGAGCTCTTCGTCGACGTCACCAACCCCACCGAGGGCCCGTTGCTCGGCGACGACGCGCGACTGACCCGCGAGAGCACCGAGACCGCGCCGACCGTCGAGGACGCGCTCGCCCAGGCCTCGCTGCTCATCAACGGCGGTGGCCTCGACCAGCTGCAGACCGTCACCGAGGAGCTCAACACGGCGCTCAGCGGCAACGAGGGCGACTACCGCACGCTGCTCGACCGCGCCTCGGTCTTCCTGACCCGGGCGAACGCGACCAGCCAGAGCATCGACGAGGTGCTCACCTCGCTCAGCTCGCTGTCGAGGACGCTGAGCTCGCGCGAGGACACGATCAACCGGGCCGTGCGCGAGATCGCGCCGGCGGCCCGTGTGCTGCGGGAGAAGACACCGGAGTTCACCGAGCTGCTGGCCGAGGTCGAGAAGTTCACCGGTGCGGCCAACGACACGGTCAACGCCACGCGCTCCCAGCTGCTGACGCTGCTGAAGGAGATCGAGCCGGTGCTCGCGGAGTTCGCGAAGAACAACGGCACCTTCGACCGGTCCCTGCGCCGGGTGATCCAGGCCGCCGGCTCCGCGGACGAGGTGATCGCCACCGACTACCTCAACATCGCGCTGGAGCTGCACCTCGACGGCCTCGACGTGGGCGGCGTGGTCGAGGGCACCCTCGCCAACCTGCTGCGCCTGCTCGGCATCGACACCGCGGCGCCCGGCATCGGCGGCCTGCTCGACAAGCTCGGCCTCGGTGGCCTGCTCAGCGGGCTGGGTGCCACCAGCACCGGCACGAGGTCCGGCGCGAAGCCGGGCGCGAAGCCGGGCGCGAAGTCCGGCGGCGGCCGGGGCGGCACCGACACGAGCGACCCGCTCGGCATCGACGCCCTCGTGAACGGGCTGTTCGGAGGGGGACGCTGAGATGAAGATCCTGACCGACAGGCTCTACCTGAGCCTCATCGGCATCATCGCGGTGCTCGTCCTCGCGGTGGCCTACGTGTTCGCCTCCGTCCTGGACCAGCCGCTCACGTCGCGCCCCGTCGAGGTCAAGGTCGAGCTCGCGCAGACCGGCGGCCTGTTCGAGGGGTCGGCCGTGACCTACCGCGGCATCAAGGTCGGCAAGGTGCGCTCGATCGTGCCCTCGGAGGAGGGCGTGCTGGCGACCGTCGCGATCACGTCCGGCACCGAGATCCCGAAGGAGTCGCTCGCCCGGGTCCGCAGCCTGTCGCCCGTCGGTGAGCAGTACCTCGACTTCCAGCCCACGACCGCCGAGGGCCCCTTCCTGGCCAGCGGGGACGTCGTACCCGCGGAGTCGACGGACCTGCCGAAGAGCCTCAGCTCGACCGTGGTCGCGGTCAACAACGTGCTGCGCCAGATCGACGACAAGAAGCTGCGCACCGTGCTCGGCGAGCTCAGCACCGGCCTCAAGGGCACGGGCGAGGACCTCGGGCTGATCCTCGACCAGGGCTCGGCGATCCTCGCGACGCTCGACGCGGTCTGGCCCGAGACCGACCGGGTGATCAGCAACGCCGGCTCGGTGCTGTCGATCACCACCGACAACGCGGACTCGCTGCGGCAGCTCGCCCGCTCCTCGAAGCAGTTCGCGAAGTTCCTGCGCGAGTACGACCCGGAGCTGCGCCGCATGCTGAAGCGCGGCCCCGGCCAGGTCGACGAGCTCATCGCCCTGGTCCGCGACGCCAACGAGGTCCTTCCCGGCTTCCTGTCGACCGGGGTCAGCTTCACCGACGTGTTCCGCTCCTACGAGCCGGACCTGCGGGCGCTGCTGCAGAACTACTCGCCCGGTCTGCGGTCGCTGCTGTCGAAGGTCCGCGGGGGAGAGCTGCGGATCACGATCCTGCCCTCCGCCGACCCGCGCTGCGACTACGGCGTGAGCCGCCTCGACCCGAAGGTGGACGAGCGGCGGGCGCTGCAGAAGAACGGGCGCTGCTCGTCGTCCTTCGCCACCCTCCAGCGCGGCGCGGCCAGTGCGCCCGGGCCGGTACGGTGACAGGCGTGACGGACTCCGGTACGACGGACGGCAGCACGGGACCCGGCAACCTCGTCATCGCGCTCGCGGCGGCGCTGGCCGTCGCCCTGGCGGCGTGCGCCTGGCTGCTCGTGGAGCGCAGGGCCGACGACGGGGCCGATGCCCGCGAGCAGGCCCGGGAGCTGCGGGCCGAGAAGGACGCCAACCAGGCGGCCGTGTCCGCCGCCGGGGCCTTCGTCGTCAAGGCCACGAGCTATTCCTGGAAGGACGGCGAGCACGACTTCGCCTGGATCGACGAGCTCCAGGACGACGAGGTCCGCAAGCGCCTGCAGGCCAACGCCGAGGACCTCAAGAAGGCGATCCGGGTCAGCAAGACGTCCGCGAAGGGCCAGGTCGTGGAGTCCGCAGGCCGGGTGGTCAGCGCCGAGCAGGTCGAGGTGCTGGCCTACTACAGCCAGGCGATCACCGACGAGGCCGGCGACGTCAGCGTCCAGGACGGCAGCATCCTGATGACGATGAAGCTGGCGGGTGGCGAGTGGAAGGTCGAGTCCCTCCAGTTCCTCAGCGAGGTCGGCGCCTGAGCGTCCGGCCGGGCGTCTGCCCGTGCCTCCGCCCCGGGGCCGCGGCGGGACGACTAGGGTGACGCCCGTGGCGCACCGTGACGACCCGCTGGACGGGCTGAGGACCGTGCTGCGCCGGACCCTGCTCGCGCTCGTCGGGGTGCCCTTCGTCGTCGCGATCGCGATGTCCCTGGTCGACTCCTACCGGCGGCGCGGGAAGCGGCCCAAGGCGTTCCCGACCCGGGAGCCGCAGACCGTCGCCGTCGGCGACGGCGAGGTGACGACCTACACCTACGGCCGCGACCTGTACGACGACATGCTCGCGGCCATCGCGTCCGCCGAGCGGCAGATCCTCTTCGAGACCTACATCTGGAAGGGCGACGCGACGGGGGAGCGGTTCAAGCGCGCACTCATCGACGCCGCCGACCGGGGCGTGGACGTGCACGTCATCTACGACGCGTTCGCCAACCTGGTCGTCTCCCCGGCGTTCCTCCGGTTCCCCTCGAACGTCAAGGTCCTGCGCTACCCGGTCTACGCCGCAGGCTGGCGCTTCTTCGACCTGCGCCGCTACGGCCGCGACCACCGCAAGATCCTCGTCGTCGACGACAACGTGGGGTTCGTGGGCGGCTACAACATCGGCTCGGCCTACGAGACCGAGTGGCGCGACACCCACGTGCGGATCACCGGCCCCGCGGTCTGGGACCTCAAGCGGGCGTTCGCCGACTTCTGGAACCTCAACCGCCGGCGGCGGCTGCGCAGCTCCGAGCGGCCGTTGCTGCTGGAGACCGCCTCGACCTGGGAGCCGCGGGTGCGCGTGCAGCGCAACGTGCCGCGGCTGTGGATGTTCCCCATCCGCTCGATGTACCTCGAGGCGATCAACCGGGCCAGCAGGAACATCTGGATCACCCAGGCCTACTTCCTTCCCGACCAGGACTTCATCGACGCGGTCAAGGACGCCGCCCGCCGCGGCGTCGACGTACGCCTGCTGCTGCCGCTGAAGTCGAACCACATCGTGGCCGACTGGATCTCCCGCGGCTACTTCAGCCAGCTGCTCGACGCCGGGGTGCGGATCCTGCGCTACCGCGACGCGATGGTGCACGCCAAGACCGCCACCGTCGACGGCAACTGGGCGACCGTCGGCACCGCCAACATCGACCGGCTGAGCCTGCAGGGCAACTACGAGATCAACGTCGAGGTCATCGACGAGGCGTTCGCCCGGGAGCTCGAGCGGGTCTTCGAGGTCGACCAGTCCCACTGCCTGGAGCTCACCAGCGGTGAGTGGGAGGCCCGGGACATGCACCGCAAGTTCACCGAGCTGGTCCTCGCACCGCTCCGCCCGCTGCTGTAGGCCCCGAGGAGGCCCCATGTGGTTCCGCGCACCCGTCCGTGACCTGGCCGGCAAGCAGGTGCTCGTCACCGGTGCGGCGAGCGGCATCGGTCGCGCCGTCGCCGAGCAGGCAGCCGAGGCCGGCGCGGTGCTGCACCTCACCGACCTCCAGGCGGACCGGCTGGCCGAGGTCGCCGACGCCATCCGGGCCCGCGGGGGACGGGTCGCCACCGCCGAGCCCGCCGACGTCTCCGACCACGAGCAGGTACGACGCCTCGCAGGCCTCGTGACGGAGCAGCACGGCCCGATGGACGTGGTGCTCAACGTGGCGGGCATCGCGATCTGGGGCACCGTGCGCAGCCTCGAGCCCGAGCACTGGCAGCGGCTGGTCGACGTCAACCTGATGGGCCCGATCCACGTGATCGAGGAGTTCCTGCCGCCGATGATCGATGCCGGCCGCGGCGGCCAGCTGGTGAACGTCTCGTCCGCGGCGGGCATCATCGCGATGCCCTGGCACGCCGCCTACAGCGCCACCAAGTTCGGCCTCCGGGGAGTCTCGGAGGTGCTGCGCTACGACCTGCGCAAGCACCGGATCGGGGTCAGCCTGGTCTGCCCGGGGGGCGTCGACACCGGGCTCGTCGAGACCATCCGGATCGCCGGCATCGACCAGCAGTCGCGAGCCTTCGTCCGGGCCCGTCGCCACTTCCAGAAGCGTGCGGTGTCACCCGAGCAGGCGGCGGCCGCGATCTGGCGGGGCGCGCTCCGCAACCGGTACTGGGTCTACACCTCGCCCGACATCCGCCTGGTGCACTGGCTGCAGCGCTATTTCCCGCCGGGCTACGCGGTCGCGATGCGGGTGTTCAGCTACGGCGCCAACCGGGTCCTGCCCGCCGTCGAGCAGGCCCGGCGATCGGACCTCGCGTGAGCACGCCGGCCGAGCCCCGGATCCGCCCCGGCGGCTGGCGCGACGTCGGCCCGTTCGTGGCGCTCTTCGCCCGCGTCGCCGGACGGGTTCAGGGCACCGAGCCGCCCGCGGTCTTCCTGACCCTCGGCCGCCACCGCCGGCTGTTCTGGGGCTGGCTGCACTTCGCCGGCCGATTGATGCCCGGCGGCCGGCTGTCGCGCCGGGAGTCGGAGCTGGTGATCCTGCGCGTCGCCAGCCGTCGCGGGTCGGCGTACGAGCTCACCCAGCACCGGCGGCTGGGCCGTCGCGCCGGGCTCGGCGCGGACGAGGTCGCGGCGATCGAGGCCAACGAGACCGGGGCCGGGGGAGCGGGGGAGACGTTCAGCGCCCGCGAGCTGCTGCTGCTGCGTGCGACCGACGAGCTGCTCGCCGAGGACGACCTGTCCGACGAGCTGTGGGCCGAGCTCGGTGCACACTTCGACGACCGGGAGCGGATCGAGGTGCTCCTGCTGGTGGGCCACTATGCGATGCTCGCGACGGCGCTGCACACCCTCCGGGTCCGCCCGGACCGTCCCCGCTAGCCGGCCGGGGGCCGGGCGCGGAGGGGTTGTCGGCGGCCCCTCGTACGCTGGAGCCCATGCGTCCGGTCACCGATCTCGAGCGTCGTGTCGCCCCCTTCCACGTGAAGTCGGAGTACACACCCTCCGGCGACCAGCCGACCGCGATCGCGGAGATCACCAAGCGGCTCAACGACGGTGTCCAGGACGTCGTCCTCCTCGGCGCGACCGGCACCGGCAAGACCGCCACGGTCGCCTGGGTCGCCGAGCAGGTCCAGCGACCGATGCTGGTGCTCCAGCCCAACAAGACCCTGGCCGCGCAGTTCGCCAACGAGCTGCGCCAGCTCTTCCCCGACAACGCGGTCGAGTACTTCGTCTCGTACTACGACTACTACCAGCCCGAGGCCTACGTCCCGCAGACCGACACCTACATCGAGAAGGACTCCTCCATCAACGAGGAGGTCGAGCGGCTGCGGCACTCGGCGACCAACAGCCTGCTCACCCGCCGCGACGTCATCGTGGTCTCCACCGTGTCGTGCATCTACGGTCTCGGCACCCCGCAGGAGTACGTCGACCGGATGATCCGCCTGCGCGTGGGCGAGGAGCACGACCGGGACTCGGTGCTGCGCCGCCTCGTGGAGATCCAGTACACCCGCAACGACCTCGCCTTCACCCGCGGCACCTTCCGGGTGCGCGGCGACACCCTCGAGATCTTCCCGGTCTACGAGGAGATGGCGGTGCGCATCGAGTTCTTCGGCGACGAGATCGAGCGGCTGATGACCCTGCACCCGGTGACCGGCGAGGTGCTCACCGAGGACCAGGAGCTCTACGTCTTCCCGGCCAGCCACTACATCGCCGGGCCCGAGCGGATGGAGCGCGCGATCGCCGGCATCGAGGCCGAGCTCGCCGAGCAGCTCGCCGTCTTCGAGAAGCAGGGCAAGATGCTCGAGGCGCAGCGACTGCGGATGCGCACGACCTACGACATCGAGATGATGCGCCAGGTCGGCTCGTGCTCCGGCATCGAGAACTACTCGATGCACATGGACGGCCGCAGCCGTGGCAGCGCGCCGAACACCCTGCTCGACTACTTCCCCGAGGACTTCGTGCTCGTGGTCGACGAGTCGCACGTCGCGGTCCCGCAGATCGGCGGCATGTACGAGGGCGACATGTCCCGCAAGCGCAACCTGGTCGAGCACGGCTTCCGCCTGCCGAGCGCGATGGACAACCGGCCGCTGCGCTGGGAGGAGTTCCTCGAGCGGATCGGCCAGACCGTCTACCTCTCGGCGACCCCGGGCGACTACGAGCTCGACAAGGTGCAGGGCGACGTGGTCGAGCAGATCATCCGCCCGACCGGCCTGGTCGACCCCGAGGTGGTGGTGAAGCCGACCAAGGGACAGATCGACGACCTGATCCACGAGATCCGCACCCGCGCCGAGAAGGACGAGCGGGTCCTGGTGACCACGCTGACGAAGAAGATGTCGGAGGACCTCACCGACTACCTCCTCGACGCCGGCATCCGCACCCGCTACCTGCACTCGGAGGTCGACACCCTCAAGCGGATCGAGCTGCTGCGTGACCTGCGGCTCGGCCTCTACGACGTCCTCGTCGGCATCAACCTGCTCCGCGAGGGCCTCGACCTGCCCGAGGTGTCGCTGGTGGCGATCCTCGACGCCGACAAGGAGGGCTTCCTGCGCTCCGACAAGTCGCTCATCCAGACCATCGGCCGCGCCGCCCGCAACGTGTCCGGCCAGGTGCACATGTACGCCGACCGGATCACCCCGTCGATGGAGTCGGCGATCGAGGAGACCAACCGGCGCCGCGAGAAGCAGATCGCCTACAACGAGGCGCACGGCATCGACCCGCAGCCGCTGCGCAAGAAGATCGCCGACATCACCGAGATGCTCGCCCGCGAGGACGAGACCACCCAGCAGCTGCTGCAGACCTGGGCCGACGTCGGTCAGAAGGGCCGCGCCGGCGGCGTGAAGCCGGCGAAGTCCCCGACCCCGGCACTGCGCTCCACCGACGTCGGCGGACACGCCGCCGAGCTCGCCGGGATGCCCAGCTCCGACCTGGCCCAGCTGATCCAGGACCTCACCGACCAGATGAAGGCCGCCGCCACCGAGCTCCAGTTCGAGCTCGCCGCCCGCCTGCGTGACGAGATCGGCGAGCTCAAGAAGGAGCTCCGCCAGATGATGGAAGCGACCAAGTGAGGAGGGAGGGACGAGCTCGAGTGAGCCGGGGCACGTCGTCCTCGACGCCGGCTGCGCCCCCTGGCGTGGGTAACCTGCTCTGGTGAGTGCGGAGCCCGGGTCCAGGCCTGGGCGGCGCTACATCGTCTGGGCGGTCGGCCTGGTGGTCTACGGCCTCGCCGTCTTCCACCGCAGCAGCCTCGCAGTCGCCGGCCTCGCCGCGACCGAGCGCTTCGACATCTCGGCCAGCCAGCTGGCGTCGTTCACGATGCTCCAGCTGCTCGTGTACGCCGCCATGCAGGTCCCGGTCGGCCTCATGGTCGACCGCTTCGGCTCCCGCACGGTGCTCACCGCGGCGGTCACGGTGGTCAGCACCGGGCAGGCGGCGTTCGCGTTCGCCGGCGACTACCCGACTGCGCTGGTCGCCCGCGCGCTGGTGGGTGTGGGCGACGCGATGACCTTCATCTGCGTGCTGCGGCTGGTGACGTCGTGGTTCCCGGCCCGGCAGGTCCCGCTGGTCAGCCAGCTGACCGGCAACCTGGGCCAGCTCGGCGCCCTCGGCGCCGCGGCCCCGATGACCTGGGCGCTGGGCCAGTTCGGCTGGACCCGTGCCTACCTCGCCGGCGCGGTCGCCGGCCTGGTCATGCTGGTCGTGCTGCGCCTGGTGCTGCACGACACGCCCGCGCAGGCGCACCTGCGGGGCGTGCCGATGACGGCCCGCGCCCTCGGCCGGAGCCTGGCGGCGTCGTGGGAGCAGCCGGGCACGCGGCTGGGCCTGTGGATCCACTTCTCCACCCCGTTCAGCCCCGCCCTGCTCGGCCTGCTGTGGGGCTTCCCGTTCCTCGTCACCGCCGAGCACACCTCACGGACGACCGCGGGCGTGCTCATCTCGGTGCTCTTCCTGACCAACCTGGTCTACGGCCCGCTCTTCGGGTGGCTGGTCGGACGGCAGCCGTGGCACCGCTCTACGCTCGGGCTGACGATCATCGCCGCGATGGCCAGCGTGTGGGCGGCCGTGCTGCTGTGGCCCGGCGACGCCCCGCTGTGGCTGCTGGTCCTGCTGATCCTGGTGACCGGCGCCGGCGGACCGGGCTCGATGGTGGGCTTCGACGTCGCCCGCACCAGCAACCCCGACCACCGCACGGCCAGTGCCAGCGGCATCATCAACGTCGGTGGCTTCACGTCCTCGCTGCTCGTGATCGTCGCGGTCGGTGTGGTCCTCGACCTGCTCTCGCCGGGCGGCGCGGAGGGCACCTACACGCCGGAGGCGTTCCGCTGGGCGATGGCCGTCCAGTACGTCCTGTGGGCCGTCGGGGCCGCGCAGGTGCTCCGCTACCGCCGGCGCGTCCGCTCGCTGACCACCCGCGAGCAGGTCGCGGGCGGCAGCACGATGGTCGACCTCGGCCGCCCCTGAGGGACGCGGCCCTGCTCAGCCCCGCCGACGCGCGGTGAGCCCGACGATGCGTGCCACGACGAGGGCCACGTAGAACACCCCGACGACCTGCTCGACCATCACCACGCCGCGCGCCTGGGCGAGGACGGGGTAGATGTCGGACAGCCCGACGCTGGTCAGCGTCGTGAACGACAGGTAGAGCAGCTCGAACCAGGGCAGCTCCGTCGCGCCCTCGGGGCTCGACCAGCCGACGAAGGAGCCCGGCCAGAGCACCTGCACGGCGGCGTACAGGTAGGCGAAGCCCCAGGCCACGACCGTGAACGCAGCCGCGGTCGCGAAGAGCTCGTCGCGGGTGACCTTGTCGTCGTGGAAGAGGTAGCGCACCAGCGCGTAGGACACGAAGAGGTAGAACGGCACGTGGAAGGCCGCCGAGGCGACCACGACCCAGCCGACGTCCGGCTGGACCGCCTCCGCGACGGCGAGCACGACGGACGGGCCGCCGAGCAGCAGCGCCACCCAGGTGAGCACCTCCGTGCGGCGCACGGCCCACACTGCGCTGAGCACGACGGCCATCTGGGCCACGCCCGCGACGGCGCGGCCGACGGTCGAGCCCTGGAGGCCGGGGTAGGCGAGCACGAGCAGCAGCTGGGTGACCAGGAGCACCGCTGAGGGGTGCCCCACCACCGCCCGCAGGGGCGTGGGCAGGTCGGACGCGGGAGGCGGCACGGAACGATCCTAGGGACCCGGATGTGAGTGGCGTCACTTCCCGTGACCCACGCGGAGGGGGTCCGTTGAGCCCTCAGAGGGAGGACGCCTGTGGGCGCCGTCACAACATGTCGCGTTGGTCACAACGAGAACGTGTTCTAGTATTGCCGGGCGCAAGGGGCCCGGTCCCGGCGCAGTCAGTACGGGGAGAGGAGTGGGGCGTGGCGTTCAACGCCGTTTCGGTCGTTCGCGGCCCCGGTGAGATCGCGGTCATGGTCGTCGAGGTGACCAAGCGGATCTTCACCCGCCCCTTCCAGGTCCGCGAGTTCCTCGAGCAGGCGTGGTTCGTCACCAGCGTGACGCTGATGCCGACGATCCTGGTCTCGATCCCGTTCGGCGCGGTCATCTCGCTGCAGGTGGGCAACCTGACCGGACAGCTCGGCGCCCAGTCCTTCGCCGGTGCGACGGCCGTGCTCGCGACCGTCCGGGAGGCAGCACCGATGGCCGCGGCGATGATCATCGCCGGTGCCGCAGGCTCGGCCATCTGCTCAGACCTCGGTGCCCGCAAGATCCGCGAGGAGATCGACGCGATGGAGGTGCTCGGCATCGACCCGCTCGAGCGCCTGGTCGTGCCCCGCGTCGTCGCCACCATGTTCGTCGCGCTGATGATCAACGGCATCGTGATCGGCACCGGCATCGGTGGCGGCTACTTCTTCACGGTCATCGTGCAGGGCGGCTCCGCGGGCGCCTTCCTGTCCTCGTTCACGGCCCTCGCCTCGCTGCCCGACCTCTACATCGCGATGGTGAAGGCGGTCATCTTCGGGTGGCTCGCCGCGATCATCGGGGCCTACAAGGGCCTCGGCGCGGGCGGCGGCCCCAGCGGCGTCGGCCGCGCCGTCAACGAGTCGGTGATCGTCGCGTTCATGGCGCTGTTCTTCCTGAACGCGGTGATCACGGCCATCTACTTCCAGGTCGCACCGCCGGTGGGGTTGTGATGGCGGGCTTCCCCGGTTTCATGTCCGACGGCGTACGGGCCGGCCGCTCCACGCTCGAGGGGTACGGCGACCAGCTGCTCTTCTACACGAAGGCGCTGATGTGGGCGCCGCGCGCGATCCGCCGCTACCCCCGCGAGATCAGCAACACCCTCGCCGAGGTCGCCTTCGGCGCCGGCGGGCTCAGCCTGATCGCCGGCTCGGTCGGCGTGATCGCGTTCATGGCGTTCTTCGCCGGCACCGAGGTCGGCATCCAGGGCTACGCCTCGCTCAGCCAGATCGGCGTCGCGAAGTTCAGCGCCTTCATCTCGGCCTACTTCAACACCCGCGAGGTGGCGCCGCTCGTCTCCGCGATCGCGCTGGCTGCGACGGTCGGCTGCGGCTACACCGCCCGCCYGGGCGCGATGCGGATCTCCGAGGAGATCGACGCCCTCGAGGTGATGGGCATCCCGTCGCTGCCCTTCCTGGTCACCACCCGGATGGTGGCGGCCTTCGTCGCGGTCATCCCGCTCTACATCGTGGCCCTCTGTGCGTCGTACCTCTCGCCGCGGCTGATCGTGACGCTCATCTACGGACAGTCCGCCGGCACCTACGACCACTACTTCCTGCAGTTCCTGCCGCCCATCGACATGGTGTGGTCGTTCTTCAAGCTGCTCTTCCTCGCCGTCGCGGTGATCCTCATCCACTGCTACTACGGCTACACGGCCTCCGGCGGTCCCSCCGGTGTCGGCCGCGCCGTCGGCAAGGCGATCCGGACGAGCATCGTGACGATCGTGGTCGCGGACTTCTTCCTGAGCTTCGCGATCTGGGGCTCGACGACCACCGTCAGGATCACGGGGTGATTCCAAGGTGCTGGTGAACATCCATCACGACAGCGCCCGCGAGCACAACCGTCTGGTCGTCGCGGGCATCGCGTTCATCTCGGTGATCGCGCTGCTGCTGTGGCTCTCGATCGCGCTCTACAACAAGACGTTCGAGGACGTCACGCGCGTCACCGTCAAGGCCGACCGGGCCGGCCTGCAGCTGGCGAAGTTCGGCGACGTGCGGATCAACGGGGTGCTCGTCGGGCGGGTCGAGAAGATCGACCAGGACGGCAAGGAGGCCGAGATCACCCTCGCCCTCCAGCCCGACGCCGCGAAGAAGATCCCGGCCAACTCGGGCGTGCACATCCTGCCGACCACGCTGTTCGGCCAGAAGTTCGTGGCCTTCATGAAGCCCGACGGCGAGCCCGGCCGGCCGCTGGAGGACGGCGACGTGATCCCCTCCGACCGGGTCGAGACCAACGTCGAGCTCAGCCAGATCCTCGCCGACCTCTTCCCGCTGCTGCGCGCCGTGCGCCCGGTCGACCTCAACCTGACCCTCAATGCGCTGTCGACCGCGCTCGACGGCCGCGGGCAGGACCTCGGCAGGACCATGGACCAGCTCGGCACCTACATCGGCGCCATCGACGACTCGCTGCCGACGCTGCGCCAGGACCTCGAGGCCCTCGCCGACGTCGCCGACGCCTACGACCTGGCCGCGCCCGACCTGCTCGACGTGCTCGACAACGTCACCGTCACCAGCAAGACGCTGCAGGAGAAGGCCGCTGACCTCGACGTCTTCTTCTCCGACCTCACCGGCCTCGCGAACACCGCCACGCGGGTGCTGGGCAACAACGAGCAAAACCTGATCCGGATGGGGGAGGTGACCGCGCCGGTGATCGCGTTGCTCGCAGAGTACTCGCCCGAGTTCCCGTGCCTCATCCGCGGCGCCGCCAACTACGAGCCCATCCTCTCCAAGACCTTCGAGGGCAACTGGGTGAAGCAGTACATCGAGCTCGGCGCCCCGCAGTTCCGCGTGTACGACGAGCGCGACCTGCCGACCTACGGCGAGGTCGGCCACGGACCGTGGTGCGCCGGCCTGCCGAGCTTCAAGGTCCCCAGCGACCGGAACCCGCTGGACCAGGGCACCGACCAGGACGAGAAGGGCGGCTACCTGCCGTTCCCGGTCCCCGGCCTGTCGAACCCGAACCCGGTCGCGCACCGCTCCGGCATCGACAGCGGCTACGCCGGCACCTCGAGCGAGCAGAAGATCGTCAACGTCATGCTCGCCGAGCGCAGCGGCGGCGACCCCACGGCGTACGGTGCCCTCGGCTCGCTGCTCTACGGCCCGGTCGTGCGTCAGGGGAGGGCTGCCGGGTGAAGGACGCGACCAGTGCCCTGCTGAGGAGGCGCAACGCCGCCACGACCGCCGCGGCGGTCAAGCTGGGCATCTTCACGATCATCTCCGTCGTGGTCACCGGCACCCTGGCCGTGATCATGGGCAACATCGGCTTCGGCGACCGCAACGAGTTCAAGGCGGTCTTCGCCAACGCGACCATGCTCGAGAAGGGTGACGACGTCCGGGTCGCGGGCGTCAACGTCGGCGAGGTCAAGAAGGTCGAGCACCACAACCGCTCCCAGGCGCTGGTCACCTTCAAGGTCGACTCCGGCGTCGAGATGACGACCGCCTCCCGCGCCGAGATCCGCTTCCTCAACCTCGTCGGCGACCGCTACATGGCGCTCGTGCAGGGCAACGAGGCGAAGGACGCCGAGCCGTTGCGCGACGGCGCGACCATCCCGATCGAGAACACCAAGCCCGCGCTGGACCTGACCGTCCTCTTCGACGGCTTCAAGCCGCTGTTCGCCGCGCTCACGCCCGACCAGGTCAACGAGCTCAGCATGAACCTGATCCAGGTGCTGCAGGGCGAGGGCGGCACGGTGCGCAGCCTGCTCGCGAACACCGCGTCGCTGACCTCGGCGCTCGCCGACCGCGACAAGCTGATCGGCGAGGTCGTCACCAACCTCAGCGAGACCATGGAGACCGTCCAGGATCGCCGCGGCCAGCTGAGCACCCTCGTCGTCGAGCTGAAGGACTGGATGACGGACCTGGCCCGCGACCGCGACGCGATCGGCTCCTCGCTCGACAACATCTCGCAGCTGACCGTGACCGTCGCCGACTTCGTGCGCCGCGGCCGTCCGCTGCTCAAGGAGGACATCGCGGCGCTGCGCTCCCTGGCGAAGCTGCTCAACAAGCCGGAGAACCAGAAGAACCTCGCCGAGCTGCTCGACCGGATGCCGGAGACGATGACCGACCAGACCCGCACGGGCACCTACGGCTCCTGGTACCAGTACTACGTCTGCGGGGTGTCGGCGAGCATCCGGCTGCCCCTGCTCGGCGAGCAGTCCCTGCTCAAGGAGCTCAACAGGTACCTCAACAAGATCGAGTTCCACTCCTCCGCGCCGAGGTGCAACGACTGATGGCCCGGGCGAGCGAAGCACGCGTCCTGCGCCTCGGCGTGATCACCCTCGTGGTGCTCGCCGTGGTCTCCGCGGCGACCTTCAACCTCGGCAAGTTCCCGGGCTTCCGCGGCACCACCTACTACGCCGAGTTCAGCGACGCCAGCGGCATCCACAAGGGCAACATCGTCCAGGTCGGCGGCATCCGGGTCGGCCGGGTCACCGACGTCACCCTCGACACCGACCGGGTGCGGGTGAAGTTCGAGCTCGACGGAGACGTGGAGTTCGGCGAGGAGTCGACGGCCTCGATCGAGGTGCTCAACCTGCTCGGCGAGAAGTTCCTCGACCTGCAGCCGGTGGGCAAGGGCCAGCTCGCCGCGGGGGAGACGATCCCGCTCGACCGCACCGAGGCGGCGTACGACATCGTCGGGGTCTTCGGTGACCTGACCGCCACCACCGAGGAGATCGACACCGACCAGCTCGCGACCGCCCTCGACACGGTCGCCGACACCCTCGACGTCGCCGCGCCGGAGATCCAGGCGTCCTTCGACGGCATCTCCCGGCTCTCGCGCACCGTGGCCCAGCGCGACGAGGAGCTGCAGTCCCTCTTCGAGAGCTCGCAGGTCGTCACCGAGGTGCTCGCCGAGCGCAGCGACGACCTGGTCGAGCTGATGAAGAACAGCGACCTGGTCTTCAAGGAGCTGCTGAACCGCAAGGACGCCGTGCACGACCTGCTCGTCAACGCCGAGACCCTCGCCAAGGAGCTGCGGGCGCTGGTGAAGGACAACGAGGAGCAGATCGGCCCGGCGCTGGAGGAGGTCGACGGCCTGGTCTCCTTCCTGGTGTCGAAGAAGAAGCGGATCAAGGAGACCCTCGACGCCCTCGGCCCGTACGTGTCCATCCTGAGCAACATCCTCGGCACCGGCCCGTGGTTCGACGCCTACGCGTCCAACCTGCTCGCGCTGCCCACGGGTGAGTTCCTGCCCGGGTTCGTGGAGGAGTGACGGCGATGGTGTCCACGATCCTCAAGCGCCTCGACCGCCGCGTGCTGGTCGTCGTCGGCGTGCTCCTGCTCGTCGGCGTGATGGTCAACGTGCTCCGCTCGCCGGCGGAGATGAAGACCGTCACCGCGCACTTCCCACGCGCCGTCAGCGTCTACAAGGGCACCGACGTGCGGATCCTCGGCGTCAACGTCGGCCGGGTCACGGCGGTCATCCCCGAGGGCAACTCCGTGCGCGTCGACATCGAGTACGACGCGAAGTACCGCGTGCCCGCCGACGCGAAGGCCGTCATCGTCACCCCGACCCTGGTCGCCGACCGCTTCGTCCAGCTCACGCCCGTCTACGGCGAGGGTGACGACGTGATGGCCGACGGCGCCGACATCCCGCTCGAGGGGACCGGCGTCCCCGTCGAGCTCGACCGCATCTACAGCAGCCTCCAGGACCTCACCCGGGCACTCGGGCCCAACGGCGTCAACGCCGACGGCACCCTCGACAATCTGCTGGAGGCAGGGGAGAAGGCCTTCGACGGCCAGGGGGCCAAGGGCAACCGGATGATCCGGGACCTCGCGGCCGCGGCCGAGACCTTCGGCAACGGCGCCGGGCCGCTGTTCGAGACGGTCACCCAGCTCGCGAAGTTCACCGCGACCCTCGCCGACAACGACCGCCTCGTCCAGGCGTTCATGAAGGACCTCACCGGCGTCTCCGCGATGCTGGCCGAGGAGAGCGACGAGCTCCAGCGCGCGGTCGCCGCCGTCGCCCGCGCGGTCGGCAGCGTCAAGGGCTTCGTCAACGACAACCGCGACGCGCTCGTGACCGACGTCCGCAAGCTGACCGACGTCCTCAGCACCATCGTGTCCGAGGCCGACAGCATCGAGACCGCGCTGCGCGTCGCGCCGACCGCGATCGGCAACCTGCACGTCGGCTTCGACCACGTCACCGGGTCGCAGAACAGCCGCGTCGGCATCGGTGGCTACATCTGGGACGCCGACGGGTTCATCTGCGCGATCATCCAGCAGAACCCGGCGATGCCCGCGGCCCTCAAGGACACTGCCTGCACCGTCATCGAGAAGCTCCTCGAGCCGATCCTGACGAAGCTGCCGTGGCTGCCACCCGAGTACAAGTCCCTGCTCCCCAAGGCGAAGACCGGGGCGGGCGCCAAGGGCGCGAAGGCCGGCTCGGACACCGACCAGGGCGTGCGGCTGCCCGAGGTCACGGAGATCTCCTACGCGACCGGCGACGGCGCCTCGGTCGAGACCCTGCTCGGAGGTGGCTCATGAGCACGCGCCCCCTGCGTCGCCGCACGCGTACCGCGCTCGCGACCGGTGTCGGCCTGGCCCTGCTGGCCGGCCTGACCGCCTGCAGCGACTTCGACGGCGCCTACGACCTGCCCCTGCCCGGGCACGAGGTCGACGCCGACGACGCGTTCGAGGTGACGGCGTACTTCCGTGACGTGCTCAACGTCGTGCCGCGCTCGCCGGTGATGGTCGACGACGTCGTCGTCGGCGAGGTCGCCGAGGTCGAGCGGTCCGGCTGGAACGCCGAGGTGAAGCTGCTCGTCCGCAAGGACGTCGAGCTGCCGGACAACGCCATCGCCGACATCCGCCAGGTCTCCCTCCTCGGCGAGAAGTACGTCGCCCTCGAGGCGCCGCGCCACGAGCAGCCCACCGGGCGGCTGGCCGACGGCGACGTCATCGAGCTCCCCGCCACCGGGCGCAACCCGGAGGTCGAGGAGGTGCTCGGCGCGCTGTCGTTCCTGCTCAGTGGCGGTGGCGTGGCCCAGCTCGGCACCGTCTTCCGCGAGGCCAACCAGGTGATGTCGGGCCGCGAGGACCGGCTCAAGTCGCTGCTGTCGTCCTTGGACTCCGTCGTCGGGACGCTCGACCAGCAGAAGGTCGAGATCATCAACGCCCTGGAGTCGCTGAACAACCTCACCGAGACGCTCAACGCCGAGAAGGACACGATCGGCGAGGCGCTGGACGCCACCGGCCCGGCGATCAAGGTCCTCGCCGCCCAGCACGACGAGCTCGTCGAGATGCTCGGCGCCCTCGACAAGCTCGGCAAGGTCGGCACCCGGGTGATCAACGCCAGCAAGAAGGACGTGCTCGCGATCCTCGAGGACCTCAGCCCGATCCTGCGCCGCCTGCGCGAGGCCGACGAGCAGCTGGCCCCCGGCCTCAACCTGCTGATCAGCTTCCCGTTCCCGCAGTCGGCCAACAAGATCGTCCAGGGTGACTACGCCGACACCATCGCCCGCGTCGACATCGACCTGGCGAACCTGCTGCGCACGCTGGGCATCCCCGACATCCAGCTGCCCGACCTCGGGCAGGTCCTCGACCAGGTCTCGCGCTGCCTCCAGAGCGGCAGSCTCACCGGCACCGCCYGCGCGAAGGTGCTCAACGACCTCGACCTGCTCAAGGACCTCAAGCAGAAGTGCAAGGCGCCGGACCTGCGCACCAGTCCGGTCTGCAAGCTGCTGAACTCGCTGCCGAACCTCGACCTCGGCAGCCTCCTCAAGGGCGGCCTGCTCGGCACCGACGGCATCCTGTCCGGCCTGACGAAGGGCCTGGCCGAGCCGGGGGCGTCGTACGACAACCAGAGCACCGAGAGCCTCCTGGGAGCCACAGCATGAGCCGCGGGGTACGGATCCGGCTGATGGCCTTCGTCGTGCTCAGCGCCGTCGGCATCACCTACATCACCGCCAGCTACCTCGGCGTCGTCGACCGGGTCACCGGCCGCAACATCACGGTCACCGCCAGCCTGCCGGGCTCCGGCGGCCTCTTCGAGGGCAGCGAGGTCACCTACCGCGGGGTGAAGGTCGGCAAGGTGACCCGCATGGACGCGACCGACGACGGTGTCGACGTCACCATCGACCTGCGCCACGACACCAGGCTGCCCGTCGACGCCCGGGTCGAGGTGCACAACCTCTCGGCCGTCGGCGAGCAGTACCTCGACTTCCTGCCCACCAGCGAGGGCGGCCCGTACGCCGAGGACGGCACCCGCTACGAGGGCGGTGCCGACTCGCTGCCCGTCGACGAGGGCGACCTGCTGGTCGACCTCAACCGCTTCGTCGGCTCCGTCGACCGCGACAGCCTCAAGAAGGTCGTCAAGGAGCTCGGGCTGATGTTCGGCGACACCGGCCGCGACCTCGAGCGCCTGCTCGACGGCGGCTCCGCCTTCATCGAGGAGGCCCAGGCGCACACCGACGAGACCATCGCGCTGCTCGACGACGGGCTCACCGTGCTGCGCACCCAGCGCGGACAGAAGGAGAACATCCGCCGGTTCGCGAAGGACCTCAACACGGTGACGTCGATGCTGCGCGGCAGCGACCGCGACCTGCGCACCGTGCTCCAGGCGACTCCCGGCGCTGCCCGCGCCCTGGACCGGCTGCTCAAGGACCTCGAGCCGACCCTGCCGGTGCTGCTGAGCGACCTGATCACCCTCGACCAGGTCCTGGTCAGCGAGCTCGACGGCATCGAGCAGCTGCTCGTGACCTACCCGGCGGTGCTCGCGAGCGGTCCGACCGGCTCCACCTCCGACGGCTGGGGCCACGTCAACCTGCAGCTCGACTACAGCGTGCCGCCGTGCACGAAGGGCTACCTCCCGCCGGAGGAGTGGCGCTCGACCCAGGACCTCACCGACGGGCCCATCGCCGACGTCAGCTGCGAGTCGGGGCCGCCGTACGTCATGCGCGGCACGAAGTACGCGCCGAGCAACCGTGCCGGCAAGGCGTCGCCCGGACGCGTCTACAGTGGCGTCTACGACCCGTCGACCGGGAGGGTGCCGGGGCTCGTGGACAACGCGGGGAACCCCGTCAAGCTGAACAAGCCGGAGGACCTGTCGGTCCTGGGAGGGGATGCGTGGAAGTGGCTGCTGATCGGGCCGGTGGCGAGCCGGTGACCGCGGCGCAGGCTGCTGAGGAGGAGCGGAGCCGGGTCCGGCTCAACATCGCGCTGTACGCCGCGACGGTGCTCTTCGCCTGCGTGACCGTGCTGCTCGGCGTGCTCCTCTGGGACGCCCGGGATGAGCGCGCCGGCGGCGTCGACATCGTCCCCGGCGCCGGCCAGGACGTCGGCCGCGGCACCGTCCAGGCCGTCCGCCTCGCCGACCGTGCCGACCAGGACCGCGTCGCCGACCAGCTCGAGGCCGCCACCACGATGGTCACCGCGTTCGTGAACTTCGACCACCGGGATCCCGACTCCACGATCGAGAAGGTCCGCAAGCTCTCGACCGGCGACTTCCGCAAGCAGTACGACGCCGGCGCCAAGGACCTGCGCAAGCTGGCCACCGAGGCGAAGTCGACGATGACCGCCCGCGTCGTGTGGGCCGGCCTCGTCGCCGGCGACGAGGACTCCGCGACCGTCATCGTCGCCACCGACGGCACCGTCACCAACAAGACGACCAAGTTCAAGGAGCAGGCCCGCAACTACCGGATCCAGGTCGAGCTCGTGAGCAAGGACGGCCAGTGGCTGACCCGCGACCTGCAGTACGTCGAGCTGGGCTGAGGAGTGACCCGATGAGCCGCCCCACGCCCCGCCGCCCCGCCAGCTCCCGCGGGCAGACCCCGCGCCCGCGCAAGATCGCCGGCCAGTCGTCCACGACGTCCAGCACGTCCACCACGCCCAGCGCGTCCACCACGTCGAGCACGCCCACCACGTCGACCACGCCCACCACGTCGACCACACCCGCCACGCCCGCAGCGGAGAAGGCCGGGAAGACCGCCACGGCGCACCCGTCCTCGGCAGGTGTCTCGTTGACGAAGGGCGAAGGCATGCCGAGGGCTGCCGCGACCGGGCCAGGGGCCCCGGCCGCGCAGGACGGCTCCCGCCGGGGCGTGCTCGCCCGGCCTAAGACGACGCGGGTGCTGATCATCGCCCTGGGCTTGCTCGCGCTGCTGCTCGCCGGCCAGGCCGTGTGGTGGATCCGCCACGACGGCGGCACGAAGGCCGTCGACGCAGGCTCGGTCACCGTGCCCGACGACCGTCCGGTCGTCGCCGACCAGCTCGCCGTCCAGGACGGCGTCGAGTCGGCCGCCAAGGCGGCGCAGGAGATCGTCGCCGTCGACTTCCAGAAGTACGACGAGGAGGTCGACGCCGCCGCGGAGCTGATGACCTCGCAGTTCGAGGCGCAGTACCGCAAGACCGCCGGTGACATCCGCGACGACTTCGTCGCGAACAAGACCGTCGTCCAGGCCAACGTGGTCGCGCAGGGCGTCGTCCGCGCCAACCGCACCCGGCTCGAGGCGCTCGTGTTCCTCAACCAGGTCGTGACCCGCACCCGGGACGGCAAGCCGGAGACGGTGCTGACGCCGTTCAAGGTGCTGGTGACGATGGTGCACACCGACAACGGGTGGCTCGTCGACGGCCTCGACACGGACGCACCGCGAGACAAGAGCAAGTAGAACACGTTACAGTTCCGGCGTGGACACCACCGTGCGTTGCGACCTCGCCATCATCGGCGCGGGTCCCGCCGGCCTGTACGCCGCCTACTACGCGGGTTTCCGCGGGCTGAGCGTCGCGCTGGTCGACTCGCTGCCCGAGCTCGGTGGCCAGGTCACCGCCATGTACCCGGAGAAGGCGATCCTCGACGTCGCCGGCTTCCCGTCGGTCAAGGGCCGCGACCTCGTCGACGGCCTCGTCGCGCAGGCGCTCACCGCGCAGCCGGTGCAGCTCCTCGGCCGCACCGCGACCGGCCTCGCCGTGGACGAGGAGACCGGCGTCGAGCTGACCCTCGACGACGACACCGTCGTGCACGCGAAGGCGCTGGTCATCACTGCCGGGATCGGCAAGTTCAGCCCCCGACCGCTGCCGGCCGCCGACGGCTGGGTCGGCCGCGGCGTCGAGTTCTTCGTGCCCAGCTTCGAGCCCTACGCCGGAAAGGACGTCGTCATCGTCGGTGGCGGCGACAGCGCCTTCGACTGGGCCCAGCACCTCGAGCCGGTCGCCCGGTCGGTCACCCTGGTCCACCGCCGCGACGCCTTCCGCGCCCACCAGCGCACCGTCGAGGAGGTCCGGGCCTCCAGCGTCGAGATCGTCACGAAGGCGGAGGTCACCGCCCTGCGCGACGCCGACGGGGGAGACCGCGGCCCGCTCGCCGAGGTCGAGGTCGCCGTCGACGGCGAGAAGACCGTGCGCCCGGCCCAGGCCGTGGTCGCCGCGCTCGGCTTCGTCGCCGACCTCGGCCCGCTGCAGCAGTGGGGCCTGGAGACGCACCGCCGGCACATCGTCGTCGACAGCGCGATGCGCACAACGCTGCCGCGGGTCTTCGCCGCCGGCGACATCACCGAGTACGACGGCAAGGTGCGCCTGATCGCCGTCGGCTTCGGCGAGGCGGCGACCGCCGTCAACAACGCCGCCGTCGTCATCGACCCGTCAGCCCACGTCTTCCCGGGCCACTCCTCGGAAGGGGGCTGAGGTGAGCAACGGACGCGACCAGGTGCGGCTGACCGACGACGAGGTGCAGCAGCTGCTGCACGAGAACCTCAAGGTCCAGGTCGCCGCCAACGGCAAGGACGGCCACCCCCACCTGACCACGCTCTTCTACGTCGTGCGCGACGGGAGGATCGCGTTCTGGACCTACGGCCGCAGCCAGAAGGTCGTCAACCTCGAGCGGGACCCGCGCGTCACCGCCCTCGTCGAGGACGGCGTCGACTACTTCGAGCTGCGCGGCGTCTCCATCGAGGGGCGCGCGGAGATCGTCCGCGACCGCGAGGAGATCCTCGAGATCGGCAAGGCGGTCTCGGTGCGGATGTTCGGCGTCGACTCCTTCGAGGCGCTCGGCGACATCGGCATGAGGACCGTCGAGAAGCAGGCGACCAAGCGGGTCGGCGTGGTGATCCACCCCGACCGGGTCGCGTCCTGGGACCACCGGAAGATGACCTGAGAGGCGAGACATGAAGATCAAGGTCGACTTCGACCTCTGCGAGTCCAACGGCCTGTGCGAGGCCATGGCACCCGAGGTGTTCGAGCTGGACGACGACGACTTCCTCCAGCTCCACACCGAGCAGACCACCGACGAGAACATCGAGAACGTCCGGCGTGCGGTCGCCGCGTGCCCGCGGGCCGCGATCACGCTGGTTGAGGAGTGAGCATGACGGACGCGACGACGTCGCTGGAGGGCAAGGTCGCGATCGTGACCGGCGCAGGCGCCGGCCTCGGCCGCGCGGAGGCGGTCGCGCTGGCCCGCGCCGGGGCACGGGTCGTCGTCAACGACCTGCCCGGCGCCGGTGACGACGCGGTCGAGGAGATCCGCAGCCTCGGGGGAGAGGCGGTCGTCGTACCGGGCGACGTGAGCGAGCGGGCCACGGCCGACGCCATGGTCGCGGCCGCTGTCGACCAGCTCGGCGGCCTCGACATCGTGGTCAACAACGCGGGCATGACCCGCGACCGGATGCTCTTCAACATGTCCGACGAGGAGTGGGACGCCGTCATCGCGGTCCACCTGCGCGGGCACTTCCTGCTCTCGCGCAACGCGGCGTCGTACTGGCGCGGCAAGGCCAAGGAGAGCGAGACCGGCACGGTCTACGGCAGCATCGTCAACACCGCCTCCGAGGCCTTCCTCGGTGGTTCGCCGGGCCAGCCCAACTACGCCGCCGCCAAGGCCGGCATCGCGGCGCTGACCCTGTCCAGCGCCCGCGGCCTGTCGAAGATCGGCGTGCGCGCCAACGCGATCTGCCCCCGCGCCCGCACCGCCATGACCGCGGCCGTCTTCGGCGAGGACCAGTCCGGCCGCGAGGTCGACCCGTACTCGCCCGACCACGTTGCGCCGCTGGTCGCCTACCTGGCCTCGCCGGCCGCCGAGCGGATCACCGGCCAGGTCTTCGTCGTGTACGGCGGCATGGTGGCCCTCGTCGCGGCACCGGTCGTGGAGCAGCGCTTCGACGCCTCCGGCGAGCTGTGGACCGGCGAGGACCTCGACAAGCAGCTCGGCGGCTTCTTCGCCGACCGGGACCCGAACGTCGGCTTCGCGGCCGACTCGATCATGAAGCTGAGCGTGTGATGGCCGGACGGCTGGAAGGCAAGGTCGCGATCGTCACCGGCGGCGCGCAGGGCCAGGGCGCGGCGATCGCGCGCGCCTACGTGGAGGAGGGCGCGAAGGTCGTCATCGCCGACGTCGCCAAGGACGAGGGCCAGGCCCTCGCCGACGGGCTCGGCGACGCCGCGCACTTCGCCCACCACGACGTCAGCGACGCGGCCTCGTGGACCGCGCTGGTCGAGGACACCAACGCCCGCTTCGGGCCCGTGGACATCCTCGCCAACAACGCCGGCATCCTGCGCTTCGGTGACATCGAGCGGCAGTCGCCCGAGGAGGTCGAGCTCGTCTGGCGGGTCAACCAGCTCGGCGTGTTCCTCGGCATGCAGGCCGTCAGCCGCACCATGCGCAAGAACGGCGGCGGCTCGATCATCAACGCCTCGTCCGTCGAGGGCCTGGCCGGCATGCCGTCGTGCACCGCCTACGCCGCGACCAAGTGGGCGATCCGGGGCATGACCAAGTGCGCCGCGATGGAGCTCGGCCCGAAGGGGATCCGGGTCAACTCGGTGCACCCCGGCATGATCGACACCCCGATGACGCGGGTGCACGGCGGTGACGCCGCGATGGAGTTCGGCGCCAGCAAGGTGCCGCTGGGCCGGGTCGGCCAGCCGGGCGACATCGCCCCGGTCTACGTCTTCCTGGCCAGCGACGAGTCGTCGTACGTCAACGGCGCCGAGATCGCCGTCGACGGCGGGGTCACCTCGACCCACGCCTTCGGCGCCTGATCGTGCGCTCAGTCGCGCAGGATCAGCCTGATCGCGGTCTCCATGTGGGCGGCCGTCTCCGCCGCGGAGGAGCGGCCGGTCACCCAGGAGACCAGCGCGGAGAGCCACACGTCACCGATGACGCGGGCGATGGCGACGTCCTCGTCGTCGACCGCCTCCTCGCCCGCCACGCCGCCGTGCATGGCGTGGGTCACGATCGAGGTCATCGCCATGCCGACGACGTGGATCTCGTTGGCGACGCTGCTGTCGGCGAACATGAAGGCGCGGGTGAGGGCCTCGGTGAGCTTGGGGTCGCCCTGCATGCCGCGCGCCATCCGCTTGAGCACGTAGAGCACGCGGTCGGCCTGGGTGTCGCCCGGGATCTCCCGCTCGCGCAGGCGGACAGCGGCCTCGTCGAACTGCCGGCCCAGGGCGCTCACCAGGAGGTGGATCTTGGAGGGGAAGTACCGGTAGAGCGTGCCGAGCGCCACGTCGGCCTGCTCGGCGACGGCGCGCATCTGGACCGCGTCGAAGCCGCCGGACTTGGCGAGCTCGTAGGTCGCGTCGAGGATCCGCTTGCGGCGCTCCCGTTGTGCTGCCGACCCGAGGTCGTCGGAGGTGGACGGGTTGGCGATGCTCACGGACTGACCCCCTGGAGTGGTGTGACGAGGCGGGTTGTTCGGACCCAGTCGATAGGCTACCGGCAGGTAGCGCATAATTTGGAACACGTTCCACTACGTTTTTGTTTCGGCCCTGCTCCCCGGGAGCTAGTGAAGGGGAGAGGTAACTGAATGCGGATCGCAATGCTGTCCTACCGCAGCAAGCCACACGTCGGGGGACAGGGGATCTACATCCGCCGGCTCACCCGCGAGCTCGTGGCGCTCGGCCACACCGTCGAGGTGTTCTCCGGCCAGCCCTACCCGGAGCTGGACGAGGGCGTCACCCTCACCAAGGTGCCGAGCCTGGACCTCTACCGGCCCGGTGACGAGTTCCGGAACCCGCGCCCCAGCGAGTTCCGAGACCTCGTCGACGTCGAGGAGTGGCTGACCATGCGCAGCGGGGCCTTCCCCGAGCCGGTCACCTTCAGCAAGCGCGTGGTCAAGCTGCTCGCGGAGCGCCGCGACGACTTCGACATCGTCTTCGACAACCAGACGCTGGCGACGCCGCTGCTGGGCATCGAGGGCCCTTCGACTGTCGGCCTGCCGCTGGCGACCACGATCCACCACCCGATCACGATGGACCGCCGCATCGAGCTGGCCGCGGCGCCGTGGCTCAGGCGCAAGCAGGGCTCCAGGATCCGCGTCGAGCTGCCGAAGCTCGGTGTGTGGCGCTGGTACTCCTTCCTCAACCAGCAGAAGCGCACCGCCCCGCAGCTGCGCCGGGTGATCGTCCCGTCGGAGTCGTCCAAGCGCGACGTCGTGCGCGAGTTCGGCGTCGACCCGGGGCGGATCGAGACGATCCTGCTCGGCGTCGACGACCGCTTCGTGCCGCCGACCGAGCCGCGCGTCCCGGGCCGGATCCTGGCGATGGCCAGCGCCGACGCCCCGCTCAAGGGCATCTCCGTGCTGCTCGAGGCCTTCGCCAAGCTCGTCACCGAGCGCGAGCTCGAGCTGGTCCTGGTCACCAAGCCCAAGGAGGGCGGGGTCACCGAGAAGCTCATCGCCAAGCTGGGCATCGAGGACCGGGTGTCCTTCGCCAACGGCCTCACCGACGACGAGCTGGTCGCGCTGATGGGCTCCGCCGAGCTCGCCTGCGTGCCCTCCCTCTACGAGGGCTTCTCGCTCCCGACCGCGGAGCTGATGGCCTGCGAGACCCCGCTCGTGGTGTCCCGCGCCGGTGCCATCCCCGAGGTCGTCGGTCCCGACGGGCTGTGCGCCGACGTGGTGGAGCCCGGCGACGTGGGTGAGCTGACCGCCGCCCTCGCCGCGCTGCTCGACGACCCCGAGCGCCGCGCCGAGATGGGGGCCGCCGGCCGCCGCCGGGTCAAGGAGCTGTTCAGCTGGAGCGCCGTCGCGGCCAGCACCGCCCAGGTGCTGGAGGACGTGATCGCCGAGTACGACGCCGAGCGGGGCCGCAACGCCGCCGCCGCACCGACCACCGAGGAGAACTGACACATGCTGACCGTTGACTTCGACCGCCTCGGCCTCCGGCCGGGTGAGCGCGTCCTGGACATGGGTGCCGGTGCGGGTCGCCACAGCTTCGAGATGTACCGCCGCGGCGCGGACGTCATCGCCTTCGACCTCGACGCCGACGAGCTCGAGAAGGTCCGCGACCTGTTCGTCGCCATGAAGGAGGCCGGCGAGGTGCCCGAGGGCGCCGAGGCCGACATCAAGCAGGGCGACGCCCTGGCGCTGCCGTTCGCCGACGAGGAGTTCGACCGCGTCGTGTGCTCGGAGGTCCTCGAGCACATCCACGACGACGTCTCCGCGATCCGCGAGCTGATCCGTGTCCTGCGGCCCGGCGGCACCCTGGCCGTGACCGTGCCCCGCTGGCTGCCGGAGGTCGTCAACTGGCGCCTGTCGGCGGACTACCACAACGCCGAGGGCGGCCACATCCGCATCTACACCGACCTCGAGCTCATCGACAAGGTCACCAAGGGCGGCCGCCCCAACGATGGCACCCCCGGTGACGCCATGGTGTTCGAGGGCAAGTCCTACACGCACGGCCTGCACACGCCGTACTGGTGGATCAAGTGCGCCGTCGGTGTCGAGAACGACGGCCACCCGCTCGCGAAGGCCTACCACCAGCTGCTGGTGTGGGAGATCATGAAGCAGCCCCGGGCGCTCCGCCTCGCCGGCAAGGTGCTCGATCCCCTGGTCGGCAAGAGCATGGTCCTCTACTTCCGCAAGCCGGAGGCCTCGTGACGAAGGGAACCGTGCCCGAGGTCCCGCTGAGCCGCCTGCCCTACGTCGACGGCGTGCTGTCGGCGCAGGACGTCGCCGACACCGCGGCCGCGATCGCCGCGATGCAGGAGCCGTGGGGCGCCGTGCCGTGGACGACCGGTGAGCACGTCGACATCTGGAACCACGTCGAGGCCGCGATGGCGATGCTCGTCGGTGGCCAGGTCGAGGCCGCCGAGCGCGCCTACGCGTGGATCCCGACGATGCAGCGTGCCGACGGCTCGTGGCCGATGAAGATCGTCGGCGGCGAGCCCGAGGACGAGCGCGGCGAGGTCAACATGTCGGCGTACTTCGCCGTCGGCCTGTGGCACCACTGGCTGGTGCGCCGCGACATCCGCTTCGTCGAGAAGTACTGGCCCTCGGTGCGCGCCGGGCTCGACTTCGTGGTCTCGCTGCAGGAGCCGTTCGGCGGCATCCGGTGGACGCCCGTCGACGACTTCTGCCTGCTGACCGGCAACTCCAGCATCTACCACTCGCTGCGTGCGGGGGTGGCCCTCGCCGACCTCATGGACGACCCGCAGCCCGAGTGGGAGCTCGCCGGTGGCCGGCTCGGCCACGCCGTGCGCTCGCACGCGCACGAGTTCGCGGACAAGTCGTCGTACTCCATGGACTGGTATTACCCGGTCCTCGGTGGCCCGGTGCGCGGCGAGGCCGCGCGCGAGCTGCTCGCGAAGCGCTGGGACGACTTCGTGGTCCCCGGCCTCGGCATCCACTGCGTCGACACCAACCCCTGGGTGACCGGTGCGGAGACCTGCGAGCTGGCGATGGCGCTCGACGCCGTCGGCGACCTGGAGTCCTCGCGCAAGGCGCTGGCGCTCCTGCGCGACGTGCAGCACCTGCGCGAGGACGACGGCCGCTACTGGACCGGCTGGGTCTACGACGACCCGCGCCGCCCGGGCCCGGCCGACGAGCCGCGCAACGTGCACTGGCCGCACGAGCACACGACGTACACGGCGGCGGCCGTGGTGCTGGCCGTCGACGCGCTGGGGGAGACCTACGGGCACGCCACCCCGGGCTCGGGCATCATGCGCGGCACCTCGCTGGCCCCGCACTTCGACGAGATTGCGCTCGAGTGCGGCTGCCGCGAGACCTCAGACGAGCGGGTCGCCGGCCGCGCCTGACGTGCGCTGCAGCACGCGCAGGGAGCCGGCCGCCTCCACCTCGGTGAAGGCGCCGCTCTCGAGCGCGGGCAGGTAGATCAGCTCGTACGGCG
>NZ_VLJQ01000075.1:44566-45306 GCF_007829375.1 Nocardioides sp. J9
GCCCAGCCGTTGAAGTCGTCGCGCGCCGGCTGCTCGCCGTGCCCGCCGTCGATGAAGAGCAGCGACAGCGGCGTGCGCCAGTGCGCCGACACGGTCGTGGACTGGCCGACGACGGCGACCACGTGGTCCTCGAGGCCGGCGCGGGCGATGTTCTTGCGGAACTGGCCCAGCGTGTCCATGAGGCCGATCTCGGGGTCCACGACCGTGGGGTCGTGGTGCTCCCAGCCGGCCTGGTTCTCCTCCGAGCCGCGGTGGTGGTCGACGGTGAACACGACCGCCGTGCGCCCGGTCTCCGCGCTGACCTGCTGCGCGGCGGCGCCGACGTAGATCGCCGACTTCCCGCAGTAGGTGCCGACCTCGAGCCCGGGGCCGTGGGGCAGTCGCTCGAGGGCGATGCGGTGCAGGAGCGCACCCTCGTCCTCGGGCATGAAGCCCTTGGCGTTGCGCGCGTGCTCCAGCAGGTCGGGCGGCATGGTGTCGGTCACCCGCTCACTCTAGTAGAGTTAGAACGCGTTCTAGTTTCGTGTTCTCCCCGTGACTCCAGGAGTGCCATGTCCCTCGGTATCAGCGACGACCAGGTCGAGCTCGCCGACAGCCTGCGCAAGTGGGCGGCCAGCCTCGGCCCGGTGGAGGCCGTCCGCGCCGCCGAGGGTGACACCGGCGCCCGCTTCGCGGAGGTCTGGGCCGCCGTCGAGGAGATGGGCGTCGCCTCCATCGCGGTGCCCGAGTCGGCCGGCGGC
>NZ_VLJQ01000076.1:0-11022 GCF_007829375.1 Nocardioides sp. J9
TGGGGATCTTCCCCAACGCCGCCGCGGTCATCCGACTCGTCGGCGCGGTGCTCATCGACATGCACGACGAATGGATCGCCGGCGACCGCCGCTACCTGTCCGAAGGCTCCATGGCCAAGCTCTACGAGACCAGCAATACTGATCCCGTCGCCGCCATCGAGAGCAGCGACGAGTAGGCACCGAGGATCACCTCAAAACCCACCACCCCACGGGGCTCTGTCCTGCCAGAGCGGCGAACCACGTGTGACAGCGGCCAGCGACGCGCGGAACTGACCCGCGACCAACCTGTGGCTCGCTAGGTTCGGGGCACACGTCCCGTCGTCGTCCAGCAAGGAGCCTCCGATGCAGCAGGTCCGCGCCGTCGTGGCCCGCACCAAGGGTGCGCCCGTCGAGATCGCCACCATCAACGTCCCCGACCCCGGGCCGGGGGAGGCGGTGGTCAAGGTGCTGACCTGCGGGGTGTGCCACACCGACCTGCACTACCGCGAGGGCGGCATCAACGACGACTTCCCGTTCCTGCTGGGCCACGAGGCGTCCGGCATCGTCGAGGCGGTCGGTCCTGACGTCACCGGCGTCGCGCCGGGTGACTTCGTGGTGCTGAACTGGCGCGCGGTGTGCGGGGAGTGCCGGGCGTGCAAGCGCGGCGACCTGCACTACTGCTTCAACACCCACAACGCCACGCAGAAGATGACCCTCGCCGACGGCCCGGATGCCGGCACCGAGCTCTCGCCCGCGCTGGGCATCGGCGCGTTCGCCGAGAAGACCCTGGTCGCCGCCGGGCAGTGCACGAAGGTCGACCCCGAGGCCCGCCCGGCCGCCGTCGGCCTGCTCGGCTGCGGGGTGATGGCCGGCATCGGTGCGGCGATCAACACCGGCGCGATCACCCGCGGCAAGTCCATCGCCGTCATCGGCTGCGGCGGCGTCGGGGTCGCCGCGATCGCCGGTGCCGCGCTGGCCGGTGCGTCGCCGATCATCGCCGTCGACATCGATGCGCGGAAGCTGGAGAAGGCGAAGGAGCTGGGCGCCACCCACACCGTCGACTCATCGAAGGTCGACCCGGTGGAGGAGGTCAAGCGGATCTGCGCGGAGACCTACGAGGGCGCCGACGGCGCCGACGTCGTCGTGGAGGCCGTCGGGCGCCCCGAGACGTGGAAGCAGGCGTTCTACGCACGCGACCTGGCCGGGACCGTCGTCCTGGTGGGCGTGCCCACCCCCGACATGAAGGTCCCCGACATCCCGCTCATCGACGTCTTCGGTCGCGGCGGGGCGCTGAAGTCGAGCTGGTACGGCGACTGCCTGCCCAGCCGCGACTTCCCGATGCTCGTCGACCTCTACCGCCAGGGTCGCCTCGACCTCGACGCCTTCGTCACCGAGGAGGTCGGTCTGGGTGACGTGGAGGCCGCCTTCGCCCGGATGCACGACGGCGACGTGCTGCGCTCGGTGGTGGTCCTGTGACCGGCCGGGCACGCGTCGACCACGCCGTCTCGTCGGGGACGTTCTCCCTCGACGGCGAGACCTTCGAGGTCGACAACAACATCTGGGTCGTCGGCGACGACGAGGAGTGCATCGTCATCGACGCCCCGCACTCCGTCGACGACATCCTCGCCGTGGTCGGCCAGCGTCGGGTCAACGCGATCGTGTGCACCCACGCCCACGACGACCACGTCCGCGTCGCCCCCGCCCTGCGCGAGGCGGTCAACGGCGGCGCCGGCGCACCGATCCTGCTCCACCCCGACGACCGGCCGCTGTGGGAGCTGACCCACACCGACCACCTCTGGGACGTCGACCTGTCCGACGGGCAGGAGATCACCGTCGCCGGTACGACGCTGCGGGTGCTGCACACGCCGGGGCACGCTCCCGGCGCCGTGTGCCTCTACGCGCCCGACCTGGACTGCGTGTTCACCGGCGACACCCTCTTCAACGGCGGCCCCGGCGCCACCGGTCGCTCGTTCAGCGACCGGCCGACCCTGGAGGACTCCATCCGGGCGAAGCTGTTCGACCTGCCCGACGACACGGTCGTGCACACCGGGCACGGCGACGACACCACCATCGGCGCGGAGGCCGCGGCGCTCGGCCGGTGAGCGTGCTGGGCCTCAGCCCAGCGGGTCGACGAGGAGGGCCGTGCCCTCGCCCGCGACGCGGGTGAGGACCACGGTCGCCTCGGCGTCGCCGCGCAGGTCCAGCCGCTTGCGCAGCGCCTCCGGGGACACCTCGACGCCGCGCTTCTTGAGCGTGATCCTCCCGACGCCGCGCTCGCGCAGCGCGGCCCGCAGCTGCTTCTCGCGGTAGGGGAGCTCCTCGACGACCCGGTAGGCCCGGGCGAACGGCGTGCGGAAGGCGTCGTCGGAGGTCAGGTAGGCGATCTTCGGGTCGACCAGCCCGCCGTGCACCCCGGCGGCGACCGCGGTGACCAGGCCGGCGCGTATCACCGCGCCGTCCGGCTCGTAGAGGAAGGCGCCGACCGCGCGGGTGCCGACGGCGTCGGCGCCCGGGTCGTCCTCCTCGGTCAGCGTCGCCAGCCCGCCCTCGCGGATCACCGTCGCGCGGCGGGCGACGGTGGCGGTGCGCCCGGACCACAACGCCGCCTCCTTGACCTCGCCGTCGTCGCTGACCCACTCGGCCTCCACGCCGTCGGGGACCAGGTCGTGCGGGATGCCGGGTGCGACCTTCACGCAGGCGTCGCGGCGCAGCAGGCCCTCGACCCACGTCCACGGCGGCGTCCAGTCGTCGACGCGGAAGCTGCGCCCGGCGCCCGAGCGGCGGGCGGGGTCGGCGAACGCGAGGTCGAAGGCCCGGTGGTCGACCGTCGTCGCGTCGGCGACCTGGACCGCGCCGGGCAACCCGGCCGCGGCGAGGTTCGCCTCCGCCATCGCGACCCGCACCGGGTCGAGGTCGACGCCGGCGCAGATGATCCCGACCCGGGAGGCGGCGAGCAGGTCGCCACCGATCCCGCACCCGAGGTCGACCAGCGTCCGCGCGCCGAACGCCGCGGCCCGACCAGCGCGGTGGTCGGCGACCCGCTGCCGGGTGGCCTGCTCCAGCGCGTCGGGGGTGAAGTACATCCGGGCGGCGAGCTCGCCGAACTTCGCGACCGCGCGCTGCCGGAGCTCGACCTGCCCGAGCGCCGCCGCGGCACGCTCGCCGGTCGTCGTACGACGCAGGGCGGAGCCGGCCGCCAGCGGGCTCGCGCCGTCGGCGACCAGGGTGGTGGCCTCGGCCAGCAGCGCCTGCCCGTCGTCGGTCAGCAGCCACCGGAACGTCTCGAGGTCCACCCCCTGATCCTGTCAGGCGGTGCTCACTTCACGAGGTCGACCCCGGCCGGCACCTCGTCACCGTCGCGGGGCTCGCCACCGGCAGGCCCGTGCCCGTGCGCGTCGTCGCGGGCCTCGTCCCCGTGGCCCGGCCACCAGGCGACGTGGCCCAGCAGCGAGGTCAGCGACGGGGTGAAGAACATCGACATCACGAACGCCACGATCAGGATGCCGACGGCGAGCGCGAAGCCCATCGACACGATGAGCGTGTTGCCGCCCAGCATCAGCGACGCGAAGGTGCCGGCGAGGATGATGCCCGCGGCGCCGATGGTCGGGCCGGCGTGGGTGACCGCCTGCGACGCGGCGTCGTGCGGGTCGCGGCCCTCGCGGGCCTCCTCCCTCAACCGGGCGATCATCAAGATGTTGTAGTCGGTGCCCAGTGCCGTGACGAACAGGTAGATGTAGATCGGCAGCATGAAGATCAGGCCGGGCTCACCGCCGATGTTCTGGAACGCGATGACTGTGAGGCCGAGGGTCGCGGCGAAGCCGAGGCCGACCGCGGCCATCAGGAACCACGGGGCGACCAGGCTGCGCAGCAGGAGCGCGAGGATCAGCATGATCACGCCGGCGGCGACGGGGAAGACGACCTTGTAGTCGCGGGCCATCGCCGAGGACATGTCGGCGAAGATGCCGGGCGTGCCACCGACGTACGCCTCGGTCCCCTCGGGCGCCGCGTCGTGGGCGGTGTCGCGGATCGGGCCGGCGACGTTGTCCTGCGCGGCGTCGGAGACCGGGTCGTCGGCGAGCGTCAGGTAGTACTGGAACGCCGAGCCGTCCTCGGACGGGACCGGGCCGGCGACGGCGTCGACGCCCCTGGCTCCCTCGAGCGCCGCCTTGAACTCGCCGAGCTGGGCCTCGGTCACGTCGGCGCCCTCGGCGTCGACGAGCACCGGCACCGGCTCGGCGGCACCGGCGGAGAAGTTCGCCTGGAAGGTCTCCATCGCCTCGGTGGACTCCACGCCCTCGGGCAGGCTGGAGTTGAAGTCGAAGGACGGGTTGAAGCTGAGCGCGAAGAGCGCGAGCACCGTCATCACGCCACCGGAGACGAGCGCGACGACGCCCGGGCGGCGACCCACGGCGCGGCCGAGCTTCACGAACGTGCCGTGCTTCGGCTCCTTCTGCCACGACTTCGACGGCCAGAAGAGCGCGCGGCCGAGCAGGGAGACGACCGCCGGCACGAGGGTCAGCGCGGCCAGCAGGGTCACGAACACGGCGATGGCCAGCGCCGGGCCGATGGCGCGGAAGATGCTGAGCGAGCTGAGCACGAGCGCCATGAACGCGACGATGACGGCGCCACCGGCGGACGCGATCGCCTCGCCGGCACGGTCGAGGCTGTGCACGACGGCGTCCTTCACCTCGGCGCCCTGGCGCAGCCGCTCGCGGTGCCGGAAGAGGAAGAACAGGATGTAGTCGGTGCCGACGCCGTAGAGGACGACGACGAGGATCTGCTCGACCGAGGCGTCCGCCTTGAGGTCGAAGAGGTCGTTGGCCCAGGCGATCGCGCCGGTGGCGATCATCGAGACGATGCCGACGGTCACGATCGGCAGCAGGCAGATCAGCACGCTGCGGAAGATCAGTGCGAGCAGGCCGACGATCAGCACGATGGTGGCGATGCCGACGATCACGAGTGTCTGCTCGCTGGACTCCTGGGAGTCGAGGCCCTGCAGCACCGCGCCGGTCGCCCGCACCTCGAGGCCCGAGTCCCCGGTGAGCTCGTCGATCTCCTCACGCAGGTCGCGACCGTCGTCGAAGGCCTGGGTGTCGTAGCCGGTGGCGCCGTCGGCCAGCGGGATCACGGCGAAGAGGACCGTGCCGTCCTCCGACAGGTTCGGCTTGCCCTGCTCGTCCTGGAAGAAGACGGCCGGCTGGAAGGTGTCCGTGCCGAGCTCGGGTGCGAGCTCCTGGGCGAAGGTCCCGACCTCGGCCTGGTCCTCGGCGGTCAGCGCCGCGCCGTCCTCGCGCTCGATGACGAGGATGGCGCCGGGGGAGAAGGCGTCGGAGAACTTCTCCTCCTGCAGCTGCAGTGCCTGGATCGACTCGTAGTGGTCGGGCAGGAACTCGGAGTTGTCCTGGGTCGACTCCAGGGCGGGCGCGGTGCTCACGACGACGGCGGCGAGCAGGATCCACCCGGCGATGACGAACCAGCGGAATCGGGTCACGAAACGACCCAGGGCAGCGAACATGGGGGCAACGCTTCCGTGTCCGCGCGACCCCGGTCAACCGACTTTGGTAGAAACTCGCGCTGGCCCGGGCCCGGGCACCTCTGGCACTCGCTTGCCGTGAGTGCTAGTTTCATCTTTGGCACTCTCGCACCGAGTGTGCCAACGCCGGTCGGGGGCGCCCCTCGCGCCTGCGGCCGCACCACGAACCAGCAGTAGAAACCAAACGCATCAGCCCTAGAAAGTGGAGGTCGACATCGTGTCGGTCAACATCAAGCCGCTCGAGGACCGGATCGTCGTCAAGCCCCTCGAGGCCGAGCAGACCACCGCCTCCGGTCTGGTCATCCCCGACACGGCCAAGGAGAAGCCGCAGGAGGGCGAGGTCCTCGCGATCGGCCCCGGCCGCATCGACGACAACGGCAACCGCGTCCCGCTCGACGTGGCCGTGGGTGACAAGGTCATCTACAGCAAGTACGGCGGCACCGAGGTGAAGTACGCCGGCCAGGAGTACCTCATCCTCTCGGCCCGCGACGTCCTGGCCGTCCTGGCCTGACCTTCGAGTCTCGAACCGCCCGGGACGTCGTCCGCATCGGTCGCCCCGGCGACCACGCGGACGACGTCCCGGGCGGTCGGCTTTCCACAGCAAGGAGCAACAAGTGCCCAAGATCCTGGAGTTCGACGAGAACGCCCGGCGCGCGCTCGAGCGCGGCGTCGACGCCCTCGCCAACACCGTCAAGGTGACCCTCGGCCCCAAGGGCCGCTACGTCGTGCTCGACAAGAAGTGGGGCGCGCCGACCATCACCAACGACGGCGTGACCGTCGCCCGTGAGGTCGAGCTCGACGACCCGTTCGAGAACCTCGGTGCCCAGCTCACCAAGGAGGTCGCGACCAAGACCAACGACGTCGCCGGTGACGGTACGACGACCGCGACCGTGCTCGCCCAGGCGCTCGTGCACGAGGGCCTCCGTGCGGTGGCCGCCGGCGCCAACCCGATGGGCCTCAAGCGCGGCCTCGACGCCGCCGGCGGCGCGGTGGGCGACGCCCTCCGCTCGGCCGCCCGCGACGTCGACGACGAGAAGGACATCGCCTCCGTCGCGACCGTCTCCTCGCGCGACAGCCACATCGGCGACCTGCTCGCCGAGGCCTTCGGCAAGGTCGGCAAGGACGGCGTGATCACCGTCGAGGAGTCCAACACCCCCTCGACCGAGCTCGAGTTCACCGAGGGGATGCAGTTCGACAAGGGCTTCAACTCGGCGTACTTCGTCACCGACGCGGAGCGCCAGGAGGCGGTCCTCGACGACCCGTACATCCTCATCAACCAGGGCAAGATCTCGGCCATCGCCGAGCTCCTGCCGCTGCTGGAGAAGGTCATCCAGACCGGCAAGCCGCTCTTCATCCTCGCCGAGGACGTCGAGGGCGAGGCGCTCTCCACCCTGGTCGTCAACAAGATCCGCGGCACCTTCACCGCCGTCGCCGGCAAGGCGCCCGGCTTCGGTGACCGCCGCAAGGCGATCATGCAGGACATCGCGATCCTCACCGGCGGCACGGTCATCTCGCCGGAGGTCGGCCTCAAGCTCGACCAGATCGGCCTCGAGGAGCTCGGCCGGGCCCGCCGCGTCGTGGTCACCAAGGACAACACCACGATCGTCGACGGTGCCGGCGACGAGTCCGCCGTGCAGGCGCGCGTCGAGCAGATCAAGAAGGAGATCGAGGCGTCCGACTCCGACTGGGACACCGAGAAGCTCCAGGAGCGGCTCGCGAAGCTCTCCGGCGGCGTCGTGGTGATCAAGGTCGGCGCGCACACCGAGGTCGAGCTCAAGGAGAAGAAGCACCGCATCGAGGACGCGGTCTCCGCGACCCGGGCCGCGATCGAGGAGGGCATCGTGCCCGGTGGTGGCTCGGCCATCATCCACGCCTCGAAGGTGCTCGACGACGACCTCGGCCTCACCGGTGACGAGGCCGTCGGCGTCCGCATCGTCCGCAAGGCCGTCGAGGAGCCGCTGCGCTGGATCGCCGAGAACGGCGGCGAGAACGGCTACGTCGTCACGCACAAGGTCCGCGAGGCCGGCGAGGGCACCGGCTACAACGCCGCGACCGGCGAGTTCGGCGACCTCATCGCGCAGGGCGTCATCGACCCGGTCAAGGTGACCCGCTCGGCCCTGGCCAACGCGATCTCCGTCGCCGGCATGCTGCTCACGACCGAGACGCTGGTCGTGGACAAGCCCGAGGAGGAGGAGCCCGACGCGGGCCACGGCCACGGGCACGGCCACGGCCACTGACCGGCAGCTGACCGGCTGCACAGCCTGAACCCCGGCCCGTCGTACCTCTCGGTGCGGCGGGCCGGGGCGGTTTTTCGGCGTCGCGTCGTCTCGGCCCCCTCCGGCATGATGGGGCCATGCTGTGGAGAGTGCGCGCCGGACTGCCCGACCGACCCGGAGCGCTCGCCCAGCTCGCCGAGGCGTGCGGTCGCGCCGGCGTGAACATCCAGACCGTCCAGGTCTTCCCGGGTGACTCCTCGGTCACCGACGAGATGGTGCTGCAGGTCCCGCAGGACTGGACCCGTGACCGGCTCGGCGAGCTGGTCGACGGCGCGGGCGGGCAGATGGTCTCCGCCGTCCCGGTCACGACCGCGGCGCTCGAGGACCAGCCGACGCGCTACGTGCAGGCCGTGCGCGCGATCATCGACCAGCCCGCGAGCTTCCCCGACGTCGCCGCGCACCTCTTCGACGCCGACGTCACGCCGAGCGCGGACCACGACGACGTGCTGGAGATGACGGTCGGCGGCTCGGCCACGATCCAGATCCGCCGCGACACCCCGTTCACCGAGACCGAGCGCCAGCGGGCCGCCGCGCTCGCCGAGCTGGTCGGCGAGGTCCTCGACCGGGCGGCACCTCCGGCGCCGCACCAGCCCGCCGCCAGCGCGACCCCCGACTTCGTGACCGACGGCCCGGTGGTGACGGCCCTGGCCGGCGGCAAGGTCGCCGGGCGCGCGGAGTACACGAAGGTCGAGGGTGACGGCCCGTGGCCGGTGGACCTGTGGGTCGACCCGGCGTGGCACCGCCGCGGTGTCGGCACCCAGCTGCTCGCCGGCATCGCGCGCGCGGCGCGGTCCGCCGGGTGCGAGGAGATCGTGCTGACCGCCCCCTCCGACACCAAGGCGGTGCTGCCGATGGTGCTCGCGGCCGGCATGCGCGGGCGGATCCGGATGGCGGGGGAGCGGTTGACCGTGCGGATCTCCATCACCGACCTGCGCGCCGGAGCAGGTGGCACCGGGGTGTGACCGAGTCGTCAGCCCCGACCTTTTGTGAACGCATTCACAAGAGGCTAGCGTCGAGGACGTGCTGACCCCCGACGTCGTCACCACCGTCCTGACCCAGCTCGCCACCGACGCCGAGCCCGCGGGCCTCCTGCCGGCCCGCCAGCAGATGGCGCTCTCGCTCGGCTGGCACATCATCCTCGCCTGCTTCGGCGTCGCCTTCCCGGCGATGATCTTCGTGATGCACCTGATCGGCATTCGCCGCGACGACCCGGTCGCGCTCGGCCTGGCGCACCGCTGGGCCAAGGTCTCCGCCGTCCTCTTCGCCATCGGCGCCGTCTCGGGCACGGTGCTCAGCTTCGAGATGGGCCTGCTGTGGCCCGGCCTGATGGGCACGTACGGCGACGTCCTCGGCCTGCCGTTCGCGTTCGAGGGCCTCGCCTTCTTCCTCGAGGCGATCTTCCTCGGCATCTACCTCTACGGCTGGAACCGGATCCCGCCGAAGCGGCACGTGCTGATGGTGCTGCCCATGGCGGTGACCGGTGTGTTCGGCGCCTACTGCGTCCTCGCGGTCAACGCGTGGATGAACGCGCCGACCGGCTTCGACCTCGTCGACGGCGAGGTCACCAACATCGAGCCGTGGTCGGTGCTCTTCAACCTGCAGACCTTCACCCAGTTCGCGCACATGTGGATCGGCGCCTACATGGTGGCCGGCTTCTCCGTCGCCGGGGTGTACGCCGTGGGGCTGCTCCGCGGCCGCCGCGACCAGCACCACCGGCTCGGCTTCATCGTGCCGTTCGCGTTCGCGTCGATCGCCGCCGTCGCCCAGCCGTTCATGGGCCACGTGCTCGGCAGCGGCCTCGACGAGCGCCAGCCCGCCAAGCTGGCGGCCTTCGAGCTCGCCGAGACCACGGAGAGCCCCTCGCCGCTGCGCCTGGGTGGCGTGCTCGTCGACGGCGAGGTGAAGTGGTCGATCGACATCCCGGTCCTGGGTTCGGTGATCGCGATGAACTCCCTCGACGAGCCGGTGCCGGGCCTCGACACCATCCCCGAGGACGAGCACCCGCCGGTCAACCTGACCCACTGGGCCTTCCAGACGATGGTCGGCATCGGGACCCTGCTCGCCGGCGCGGTCGTGCTCTTCTGGGTCCAGCGCAAGCGGGGCCGGGACCTGCTGCAACGGCGGTGGTTCCTGCGCTTCGCCGCCGTCGCCGGCCCGCTCGCCGCGGTCGCGCTCGAGGCGGGCTGGATCGCGACCGAGGTCGGCCGCCAGCCGTGGATCGTGCACGGCGTCATGCGCACCCCCGAGGCGGTCGGCGACTACAGCGCGAGCCTGTGGTGGCTGCTCGGCATCTCCACCGTCGTCTACACCGCGATGACCGTCGGTGCCGTCGTCGTGCTGCGCTCGATGGCCCGTCGCTGGCGCGAGGGTGCCGAGGACCTGCCGAGCCCCTACGCCCCGGAGGTGTCCCGATGAGCCTCGAGGTCGCCGTCGCTGCCGCACTCTTCGTCGGGGTCATCGCCTACGCCGTCCTCGGCGGGGCCGACTTCGGCTCCGGCTTCTTCGACCTCACCGCCGGCAGCAGCCGGCGCGGCGCGGAGCTGCGCACGCTGGTCGACCACAGCATCGGCCCGGTGTGGGAGGCCAACCACGTGTGGCTGATCTACGTGCTGGTGACCTGGTGGACCGGCTTCCCGGAGTCCTTCGCCGCCGCGATGTCGACGCTGGTGCTGCCGCTGCTGCTCGCGCTGCTCGGCATCGTGCTGCGCGGCGCCAGCTTCGCCTTCCGGAAGTACTCCGAGACCCTCGGCCAGGCCCGGCTCTTCGGCGTCGTCTTCGCGACCTCCAGCATCCTCACGCCGTTCTTCCTCGGGACCGTCGCGGGCGGCATCGCGTCGGGCCGGGTGCCGCTGGACGGGGCGGGCGACCGCTGGGAGTCGTGGGTGAACCCGACCTCGCTGTTCGGCGGCCTGATCGCCGTCGGCACGTGCGCGTTCCTCGCCGGGACCTTCCTCGCCGCCGACGCCGAGCGCAGCGGCAACGACCGTCTCGCGGGCGAGATCCGCGTCCGGGCGCTCGTCGTCGGCCTCGCGACCGGCGCGATCGTGTTCGCCGCCCTCGTGCCGATCGACCACGACGCGCCCACCCTCGCCGCCGGGCTCGAGGGACGGGCCGCGCCGCTCGTGGTGCTCGCCGGCATCGCGGGTGCCGCGGCGACGTACCTGCTCTGGCGGCGCCGGTACGGCGTCGCGCGGTTCGCCGCCGCCGTTGTCTCCGGCTGGGGCGTCGGCCAGT
>NZ_VLJQ01000076.1:11321-43504 GCF_007829375.1 Nocardioides sp. J9
CAGCCGGTCGACCTCGTCGGAGCTGATGAAGAGGGTGCGGTCGCCGCGCATCACCTCGAGCAGCAGCCGCTCGTAGGCCTCCAGCGGGTCGGCGCCGGGCGCGGTCTCGCCCAGGTCCAGGCGGAACACCCCCTCGATCAGGGCCATGTCCGGACCGGGCTGCTTGGTGCGCACGTCGATCGCGATCCGCGGCTGGTCGGCGAGCTCGATGACCAGCTCGTTCGGTTCGAGCACCCCGCTGGCCGGCTTGAGCCAGCGGTGGCGCGGGTCGCGGAAGCGCACGGTGATCGTGCGACGGCCCTCCGCCATCGCCTTCCCGGTGCGCAGGTAGAACGGCACGTCGCGCCAGCGGTCGTTGTCGATCCACACCTCCGCCGCGACGAGGGTCTCCACCGTCGAGTCGTCCGCGACGTCGTCCTCGTCGCGGTAGCCGGCGTACTGCCCGAAGACCACGCGCTCGGGGTCGACCGGTCGTACGGCGGAGAAGGTCGCCGCCTTCGCGGCGCGGATCGCGGACGCCCGGAACGCGTGCGGGTCCTCCAGCGCCACGAACCCCAGCAGCTGGGTCAGGTGGGTGGTGACCATGTCGCGCAGGCAGCCGGTGCCCTCGTAGAACGAGCCGCGCCCCTCGACGGTCAGCTTCTCCGGCACGTCGATCTGCACCGACTCGATGGAGTGCCGGTTCCACGCCGGCTCGAAGAGCCCGTTGGCGAAGCGCAACGCCAGGATGTTCTGCACCGCTTCCTTGCCGAGGAAGTGGTCGATGCGGAAGATCTGGTCCTCGTCGAAGGCCGAGCACAGCACCGCGTGCAGCTCGCGGGCACTCGCGAGGTCGGTGCCGAACGGCTTCTCGGCCACCAGCCGGGCGCGGGCGACCAGGTCCTCCCGGTCGAGCATGCCGACCATCGGCTTGACCGCGCTCGGCGGCACCGACAGGTAGAGCAGCCGCCGCACGTCGCCCAGCAGGCAGCCGCACTCGTCCAGCAACGCGTCCTCGGCGTCACGCACCGCCTGGGAGAGCGCCGACCCGTCGTCCGCCGACGACGGCACGAACGTGACCCGCTCCAGCAGGCGACCGGCGACCTCCTCGTCGACCTCGCCGACGAACCTTGCCAGTGCCTCGCGCACCTTCGCGCGGAAGTCGTCGTCGGAGCCGGGGGAGCGGCGGCCGCTGCCGATCACCGAGAAGTGCTCGGGCAGCCGGCCGGCCGCCGCCAGGCGGTAGAGGCCGGGGAAGAGCTTGCGGGCAGCCAGGTCGCCGGTCGCCCCGAAGAGGACGAGCACGTGCGGAGGAAGGTCCGTGGTCACGGGTCCAGCCTCCCGGCCCCGTCAAGGGGGCGCCACCGGCGACGCACTACGATGGTGTGGTGGAGGTCCCGGACAAGTTCGCAGCCCTTGGTCTCACCTACGACGACGTCCTCCTGCTCCCGGGTCATTCCGACCTGGCGCCGGACGACATCGACACCACCTCGCGGCTGACCCGCGAGATCTCGCTCAAGGCGCCGCTGATCAGCGCCGCGATGGACACCGTGACCGAGTCGCGGATGGCCATCGCGATGGCGCGCCAGGGCGGGATCGGCATCCTGCACCGCAACCTGTCGGCCGAGGAGCAGGCCTACCAGGTCGACCTCGTCAAGCGGACCCAGACCGGGATCATCTCCAACCCGGTCACCATCGGCCCCGACGCGACCCTCGAGGAGCTCGACCGGATCTGCGGCGAGTACCGCGTCTCCGGCCTGCCCGTCGTCGACAGCGAGAACCGCCTGCTCGGCATCTGCACCAACCGCGACCTGCGGTTCACCCCCGTCGCGGAGTGGGCCACCACCAAGGTCGACGAGGTGATGACCCCGATGCCGCTGGTCACCGGCCACGTCGGCATCAGCCGCGACGAGGCGACCGCGCTGCTGCGCAAGCACAAGCGCGAGCGGCTGCCCCTCGTCGACGACGACGGCCGCCTCGGCGGCCTCATCACCGTCAAGGACTTCGTGAAGTCCGAGCAGTTTCCCCTCGCCTCCAAGGACGCCGACGGCCGGCTCATGGTCGGCGCCGCGATCGGCTACTTCGGCGACGCCTGGGAGCGCGCCACCGCCCTGATCGAGGCCGGCGTCGACGTCCTCGTCGCCGACACCGCCCACGGCCACGTCACCCTGCTGCTCGACATGGTCCGCCGCCTCAAGAGCGATCCGGCCACCAGACACGTCCAGGTCATCGGCGGCAACGTCGCCACCCGCGAGGGCGCCCAGGCGTTCGTCGATGCCGGCGCCGACGCCGTCAAGGTCGGCTTCGGCCCCGGCTCCATCTGCACCACCCGGGTCGTCACCGGCTGCGGCGTCCCGCAGGTCACCGCGGTCTACGAGGCCGCGCTCGCCGCGAGGCCCGCCGGCATCCCGGTCATCGCCGACGGCGGCCTCCAGCAGTCCGGCGACATCGCCAAGGCCATCGTCGCCGGCGCCGAGTCCGTCATGATCGGCTCCATGCTCGCCGGCTGCGAGGAGTCGCCCGGCGAGGTCGTCTTCCACCAGGGCAAGCAGTACAAGTCCTACCGCGGCATGGGTTCGCTCGGCGCGATGTCCTCGCGCGGCAAGAAGTCCTACTCCAAGGACCGCTACTTCCAGGCCGAGGTCAGCAGCGACGACAAGATCGTCCCCGAGGGCATCGAGGGCCGCGTCGCCTACAAGGGCCCCCTCGCCGGCGTCGCCCACCAGCTCCTCGGCGGCCTCTCGCAGTCGATGTTCTACGTCGGCGCCCGGACCATCCCCGAGCTGCAGGAGAAGGGCCGGTTCATCCGGATCACCTCCGCCTCGCTCAAGGAGAGCCACCCGCACGACATCGAGATGACCGTCGAGGCCCCGAACTACCACCGGGCTTGATGGGTCGAGCGTGTCGCCTGTCGGCGGCTGCGCGCCGAGCCTTCCGGTCCGCGCGCCGACTGTTGTAGGTCTGGCCAGCCCGAGGGCAGGCGCGCGGCCCGTTCGGCCCGACACTTGCCGCCGACGCGCTGCGCGCGGGCGCCACGCTGCCGACCGCGGTTGTCCTCCGTAGGTCTTGCCCTGGCCTGGCGGCAAGACGTGCGCAGGTGGTCCGAGCGTTGCTCCCGGTGGNACACTTGCCGCCGACGCGCTGCGCGCGGGCGCCACGCTGCCGACCGCGGTTGTCCTCCGTAGGTCTTGCCCTGGCCTGGCGGCAAGACGTGCGCACGTGCTCCTAGCCTGACTCCCGGTGGTTGAGGTGCGAGGCCGCCCGCGGCCGAGCCTCGAAACCTCCGGGCCTGCGTGGCGGGCTGTGGCGGGCACAGCCGGGTGTTCCGGGCCGCTGGTTTCGAGGCTCGGCGCTGGGGCGCCTCGCACCTCAACCACCGGCAGTGGACTCGGCGCTGGGGCGGCCCGTACCTCGACGAGGTGTGAGTTTTGGTTGCGCGAAGTGCGCTTCCTGGTGGCGCGAGGTGTGAGGGTTGGCTGCGCGAAGTGCGCTTCCTGGTGGCGCGAGGTGTGAAGGTTCGTTGCGCGAAGTGCGCTTCCTGGTGGTGCGGGTTGTGGCGGGCGGCGGCTGCGGCAGGCGTATGACCCGGGGCCCTCGCGGTACCGCTCGTGGGACAACGAGGTACCGCGGACGGGGGGAACCGACATGGATCTCGACGAGTGGTTTGGTGAAGCGACCGATCCCGGATGGATCATCGTCTACGTGCTGGCGGCGCTGCTGGTGATCGGCATCGTGGCGGCGGCAGCGGCGCGCAAGAAGCGCGAGCGCAACGTGGCCCACGCCCAGGAGCTGCGGGCAGAGGCGGCCAGGCGCGAGAACAAGCTGCGCCAGCACGACGCGGAGGCGCGTCAGCTCGAGGCCGAGTCGGAGCAGGCTCGGGCCGAGGCCGACCGGCTGGAGGCCGAGGCCCGCGAGAAGCGGGAGCGCTTCGAGCACGAGCGGCACGAGCACGACGAGCGCCTGCGCAAGGCCGACGAGCTGGACCCGAACGCACCGGCGGACCGGCTGCGCGACCCGAACGCCGCCGACCAGCCGACCAGCCACCGCGCCCAGCACCGCGCCGACGGCTGACGAACCCGACTGTCCTGGCCGTCCCTGACTCGTCCCTGACCCGTCGGTCGGCTACCTGCCGGTCGGCGGGCAGAGGGCGCTGAGGATCACCTCGACGTTCTCGCGGTCCACGCCGCGGCCGCTGGCCATGCCGAACCAGAAGACCGCCTCGCCTGACTTGATGACGATGTCGGCGACCTGGCGGGTGGGATGGATCGGGGCGAGGCGCCCGGCCGCGACCTCCTCGTCGATCGCCGCGGCGAACCAGTCGATCAGCCGCTCGTGCACCGGCCCCGAGGTCATCACGCGCATCGCCAGCGCAGACTCACGCTCGGCGAAGTCGCGCTCCACCGACCCGGTGCCGGCAGCGGCGAACACGTCCAGCAGCACGGCGGCCAGCCGCTCCGTGCCCTGCTTGCCAGACCGCCGGGCCCGCTCGTCGGCCCGGCGCAGGCCGCGCTCCAGTCGCTCCCAGAGCAGCTCGGCCAGCAGCGCCTCGCGGTTGCCGACCCACCGGAAGAGGGTCACCCGGTTCACCCCGAGGCGATCGGCGAGCGCACCCATCTCCACCCGCTCGCCGCGGGCGAACATCGCCCGCGCCTCCGCGAGCGCCTTGTCGCGGGTGGTGGCGGAGGAGGGCACGGCCGCGAGTGTACGGCGGACGCCGGCTCTGCAACATTCTGGAGAATGTTGCGCGTCAGCACCGGCAGCCCTACCGTGTCGCCATGGCTGCTCCCTCCGCGCGGGCCGGCTCGCTCCGCCCGGTCACGCGCGACGACCTTCGCGCCTCCGTCGAGGAGCTGCGCCGCACCGCGGACCCGGTCGCAGGCCTCTTCGGCCCCGACTCGCTGATGTGGCGGGTGAACCGCTCGACGCTGGTCTACGTCCTCGGCATCACCCAGGCGGCGCTCATGGACGTCGCCCACCCGGTGATCGCCAACGGGATCGCGGACCACTCCCGGCTGTTCACCGACCCCCACGCCCGGGCGCACCAGACCTACTCCATGATCACGACGCTGGTCTTCGGCGACCGCGACGCGGTGGTGCGCACGAGCCGCGCCCTCTTCGCGAGGCATGAGAAGGTCCGCGGGCAGGCCCGCGCCGACGAGGGCGTCTACCGCGAGGGCGCGGGCTACGCAGCCAACGAGGGCAACGTCCTGCTCTGGGTCCACGCCACGATGTGGTGGGTGCGCCTGCAGACCTGGCAGGCCGTGACCGGCCCCATGCCGGCGGAGGACAAGGAGCGCTTCTACCAGGAGACCTGCCGGCTGGCCGACTGCTTCGGGCTGCCGCGCGACCTGCTGCCCGCCGACCACGACGCGTGGGACGCCTATGTGCGCAACGGCCCCGACGGCGTGCTCTCCGACTCCGACGACGCCCGTCGGATCATGGCCTTCCTGCGCCGCTCGATCCCGGCGCCGGCCCGCGCCCACCTGCTGGCGTTCAACAGCGTGGTGCTCCCCGACGCCGCCCGCACCGTGCTCGACCTGCCGCCGCTCAACGCCCGCACCCGCCGCCGGTACCGCCGCGTCCTGCGCCTGCTCAGGCTCGCGCACCGCCTGCTCCCGGGCCCGCTCGGCGAGCTGCCGCCGTACCGGACCGCGGTCGCCCGGATCGAAGGACGCGAGCCCGACGCCGTCACCCGCGCGGTCGGCCGCGTCCTCGCCGGAAGGGCGGCATGAGTGCGCGGTCGGCGGTCCCCGCGCCGCCCACCCTGCTGCCGAACACCGACCTCGCCCTCGAGCGGCACGGCGAGCTCGGCGCGGCCTGGCTCGCCGGCATGTGGCAGGCCGACCCGCTCGCCGACGCCGTGGTGGCGGCCGGCGGCGCCGAGGTGAAGGCCGTACGACGCGCGCTCGGCGACGACCCACGCAGCGCCGTCGGACGCGCCGACCTGCCGCCGCGGGCGGCCGCGCTCCTCGCGGACGCCACCGCCGCGACCGCGCCGCGGACGCGCTCGTGCGCTACAGCGCNCGCAGCGCCGTCGGACGCGCCGACCTGCCGCCGCGGGCGGCCGCGCTCGGCTCGAGCGCGACCGCCTCGACCGCGCCGCGGACGCGCTCGTGCGCTACAGCGCGCAGTGGGGCCTGGTCCTGGGCGCCGCGTCGCTGCTCCGTGGCGCCGACAACTGGGTCGCCGCGAGGCCGCTGCTCCTCACCGGCCGCTACGGCCMCCAGCCCGCCGTCCGCTCGATCGAGGTAGGGGAGTGGCTCTCCGAGGTCGTGCGCCCCGGAGGCATGGCCGTCGACGGGCCCGGCTTCGCCCGCACCCTCCGGGTACGCCTGATCCACGCCCACGTCCGCCGCCACGTCCGCGAGCACGCGGAGTGGGACGACTCCGCGCTCGGCGTGCCGATCCCGCAGCCCTACATGGCGTTCACGCTCGCCGAGTTCGGCCACATCTCCCTCGACGCGATGGCCCGCCTGGGTGTCCGCCTGCGCGACGACGAGCTCGCCGACATCTACCACCTGTGGCGCTACGTCGGGCACGTCATCGGTGTCGACCCGGCCCTCAACCCCGCGGACGAGTCCGGGCACGTCGCGATCGAGGACCTCTACCGGCTCACCTCGCCCGGCCCCGATGACTACAGCCGCGACTTCGTCCGCGCGCTGACCGAGGGCTACCTCGCGCCGCAGCTGGCCGGGCTGGTGCCCGGGCCGCAGGCCGTGACCCGACCGGCCGCCACCTGGCTGCTGTACGGCGCCTCCCGGGTCTTCCTCGGTGACGAGGCGTCCGACGCGCTCGCGATCCCCGACGGCCCGGCCAAGCACGTCATCCGCGCCGCGCGCCCCGGCCTCTTCCTGCTCGACCAGGCCCGGCTCCGCATCCTCGGCCGCGAACGGGCCACGGCCCGCGGCTACGCCGACCGCGACCGCGAGCTCGCCCGCCTCAAGGCCGAGAACGCCATGCAGCACGACCTCGTCGACGCCGTCCACGGCGCCGTCGGCCACTGACCCACCGACCCGCGCACTGCTCCCTCCGCACAGAACGGCACCGCCCATGCCCCGCACCGCCCCGGCCCGCCTGGTCCTGCGCACCCTCGCGCTGCTGCTCCCGCTCGTCCTGGCCGCCGGCGTGGCGGCCGCACCGGCCCAGGCCGACCCGCCGCCGAAGCCACTGCCGGTGACGTGGAACGTGTCCACCGTGCTGCAGGGCGGACTGTCCCGCGCCCTCGTGCCCGGCTGGAGCCCGGCCGGGTCCAACGACCCGACCTGCCGGCTCACCCCCGACCGCCCGCGCCCGGTGGTGCTGGTCAACTTCACCACCGGATCCGGCTGGGAGTGGGGCGCCGGGTCGCCGTACCTGCGCAACAACGGCTTCTGCGTCTTCCACTTCACCTACGGCAACATCACCCCGCTCCCGCAGTTCCCCGTCCAGGCCATCGGCGACATCAGGAAGTCGGCCGTCGAGCTGCGCGACTTCGTCGAGGAGGTGCGGGCGCGGACCGGCGTCGCGAAGGTGGATCTCGTCGGCTGGTCGCAGGGCGGCGGGATGACGCCGCACTACTACATCAACTTCCTCGGCGGTGCCGACAAGGTCGACCGCTTCGTCGCCATCGCCCCCGGCAACCACGGCACCGACGGCAGCGGCCTGCTGCGGCCCACCACCCTCGCACCGCTGATGTACCCGATCCTGCTCGCCCTGCTGCCTGCCTTCGGCCAGCAGGTCGCCGGCACCGAGCTGGCCGAGGAGGTCTACGCCGACGGCGACACCCGCCCCGGCCCGCACTACACGACGATCATCACGAAGCACGACGAGATCGCGACGCCGTGGACGAACCAGCTCCTCGAGGACGACGGCACCGGCAACGTCGACAACATCGTGCTCCAGGACAGCTGTGCGAAGGACCGTTCCGACCACCTCTCGATCGGCTTCAGCGAGCGCACCTGGCGCTTCGTCGTCAACGCGCTCGCGCCCCGCGACGCCACTCCGGTGCCCTGCATCCCGGTGCTCCCGTACTGGGGCTCGGGCGGCGGACTCGGGTGAAGGGCCTCCCGGCCGATATCCTCGTCAGGTGAGCGACATCGAGATCGGCCGAGCCAAGCGGGCACGCCGCGCCTACTCCTTCGACGACATCGCCATCGTGCCCTCTCGGCGCACGCGCGACCCCGAGGAGGTCAGCGTCGACTGGCAGATCGACGCCTACCGCTTCTCCCTGCCGATCCTCGCCGCGCCGATGGACTCGGTGATGTCGCCGCGCACCGCCGTCGCGTTCGGCAAGTTCGGCGGCCTCGGCGTGCTCAACCTCGAGGGCCTGTGGACCCGGTACGACGACCCCGAGCCGCTGCTCGAGGAGGTCGCCCAGCTCCAGGGTGTCGAGGCCACCCGCCGCCTGCAGGCGATGTACGAGGAGCCGATCAAGGCCGAGCTCATCACCGAGCGCCTGCGCGAGGTCCGTGAGGCCGGCGTCACCGTAGCCGGCTCGCTCTCGCCGCAGCGCACCAAGGAGTTCGCGAAGACCGTCACCGACGCCGGCGTCGACCTCTTCGTCATCCGGGGCACCACCGTCTCCGCCGAGCACGTCTCCAGCCAGGCCGAGCCGCTGAACCTCAAGGAGTTCATCTACGAGCTCGACGTCCCCGTCATCGTCGGGGGCTGCGCGACCCACCAGGCCGCCCTGCACCTGATGCGCACCGGTGCGGCCGGCGTCCTCGTCGGCTTCGGTGGCGGCGCCGCGCACACCACCCGCACCGTGCTGGGCATCGCCGTCCCCATGGCCAGCGCCGTGGCCGACGTCGCCGCGGCCCGCCGCGACTACCTCGACGAGTCCGGTGGCCGCTACGTCCACGTCATCGCCGACGGCTCGATCGGCACCTCCGGCGACCTCGCCAAGGCGATCGCCTGCGGCGCCGACGCCGTCATGGTCGGCTCGCCCTTCGCCCGCGCCACCGACGCGCCCGGCCGCGGCTTCCACTGGGGCGCCGAGGCCCACCACTCCGACCTGCCCCGCGGCCAGCGGGTCCAGTTCGACCAGGTCGGCACCATCGAGGAGATCCTCTTCGGCCCCTCCCGCGTCGCCGACGGCACCATGAACCTCGTCGGCGCCCTCAAGCGCTCGATGGCCACCACCGGCTACACCGAGCTCAAGGAGTTCCAGCGGGTCGAGGTCGTCTCGAGCTGATGGCGCGAGCGCGGCCTCGCTCCGCCTGATTGCGCGAGCGCGTCGCCTGTCGAGCGCTGCGCGCAGGCACTCGCAAGCTCGGCCTGCACTTGCCCTCGACGCGCCTCCGGCGCGGGCGCCACGCTGCCGCGCCGCAGTTGGCTTGCGTAGGTCCGGCCTCCGCCTGGCGGCAACGCCCGGCGTAGGTGGTCCGAGCGTTGCTCCCGGTGGTTGAGGTGCGACGAGCGCTAGCGAGGAGCCTCGAACCTCCGGGGGCCGATCTGACGGGCTGTGCCCGGCCGGGTCCGTAGAGCGGGTGCCGCTGGTTTCGAGGCTCGGCGCCGGGGCGCCTCGCACCTCAACCAGCGGCGGCTGGCGTCGCGCTGCCGGCACCGCTCGGTGCGCGGCGCAGGTCGTAGGGTGGCGTCGCGCTGCCGCGCCGCAGTCGCTGCAGCATCACCGCGCGCTGGTAGTCGTTTCCTGCATAGGTCCAGCCTCCGCCTGGCGGCAAGACGGCGCAGGTGGTCCGAGCGTTGCTCCCTGTGGTTGAGGTGCGAGGCCGCCCGCGGCCGAGCCTCGAAACCTCCGGGCCTCGATGGCGGGCTGTGGCGGGTGCAGCCAGGCGCAGCGGACATTGTCGGCGAACCCGTTGACAACTAGAACACGTTTCAACAGGCTGGTGTCCCCCTCAGGAGGACGCCGTGACCGACACCCAGCCCGTTCCCCCCACACCGGCGGCCCCGCCCGCCGACATGACCCTGCAGCGGTCGAGCCGTGACGCCGGGGAGGTGCGCGCGCGGCTGACCGCATGGCTCGCCTCCGTGCTGCCGCCCGGCGCGGACCCCGAGGTCACCGTGCACGACGGGCTGCAGGCCAACGGCATGTCGAGCGAGACCGTCCTGCTCGACGTCACCAGCACGGTGGACGGGCAGCGCAGGACGCAGGAGTACGTCGCCCGGGTCGCCCCAGCGCCCGGTGACCTCCCGGTGTTCCCGGAGTACCGCCTCACCGACCAGTACGACGCCATGCGCCTCGCCGGCGAGCTGGCCGGCGTACCGGTCCCGCCGGTCGGCCTCAACGAGCCCACCGGCGACGTGCTGGGCACGCCGTTCTTCTTCATGGAGCGCCTCGACGGGGCGGTGCCGCCGGACGTGCTGCCGTACCCCTTCGGCGACAACTGGCTCTACGACGCCGCGCCCGAGGAGCAGGCCCGGCTGCAGCGCAGCAGCGTGGAGGTGCTCGCCCGGCTGCACGGCATCCCGGACGCCGCGTCCACCTTCGCCTTCCTCGACCCGGCCGTGACCGGCCACGACGGCGCGACGCCGCTGGCGCGCAACCTCGCGAAGACCCGGGCCTGGTACGACTACGCCATCACCACCCGCGAGGCGAGTCCCCGGTCGCCGCTGGTCGAGCGCGGCCTGGCGTGGCTCGAGGCCAACCTGCCCGCCGACGAGGGCGAGCCGGTGCTGGTCTGGGGCGACGCCCGGATCGGCAACATGATGTACCGCGACTTCGAGCCCGTCGCGGTCCTCGACTGGGAGATGGCGACCCTCGGCCCGCGCGAGCTGGACCTGGCCTGGATGGTCTTCGCCCACCAGGTGTTCCAGGAGATCGCGACCATGCTCGGCCTGCCCGGCATGCCGGACTTCCTCAGGCCCGAGGACGTCGTGGCGACGTACGAGGAGCTCAGCGGACACCAGGTCGGTGACCTCACCTGGTGCGTCGTGCACGCCGCCGTGAGCTGGGGCTGCGTCTTCCTTCGCACCAGCGCCCGGCAGATCCACTTCGGCGAGATCGAGCGGCCCGAGGACCCCGAGGCCGTCTTCCACCACCGGCCACTCCTCGAGCGCCTCCTCGACCAGGTCGGCGCATGAGCGCCGCCGGGGCCGGCCACGGCCTGCACGGGGAGTACGTCGGCCTCGGGCCCCTCGACGAGTTCCCCATCCATCAGCTCCCGCGCCCCGTCGCGTGGGCCGGCAGCAGTGACCGCAACTTCTACGACCGCTGCTACCTCAACGCCCACGACCGCACCGGAGAGATCTTCCTGATCACCGGGCTCGGCTTCTACCCGAACCTCGGCACCAAGGACGCCTTCGTCCTGCTCCGCCGCACCGTCGACGGGAAGGCGGTGCAGACCGCCGTGCACCTCGGCGACGCGGCCGACCCGCGCGGCGCCGACCGGATGGCCCAGCAGGTCGGGAGCTACCGCATCGAGGTCGCCGAGCCGCTGCGCCGGCTGCGCGTGGTGCTGGAGGAGACCGAGGGGGTCAGCCTCGACCTGCACTGGGAGGGCTCCTTCGACGTGGTCCAGGAGCTGTCGCACGTGATGCGGCAGGGGAGCGGCACCACCCTCGACGCGCAGCGCTTCGCCCAGGTCGGCACCTGGGAGGGCGTGATCAGCGTCGACGGCACCGACGTCGCGGTGACGCCCGACCGCTGGGTCGGCACCCGCGACCGCTCGTGGGGGATCCGCCCGGTCGGCGAGGCGGTGCCGCCCGGCAAGCCCGCGGACCCGCCCTTCGAGGGCATGTGGTGGCTCTACGTCCCGATGCGCTTCGACGACTTCTGCGTCGTGCTGATCATCCAGGAGACGCCCGACGGCTACCGCACCCTCAACGACTGCACCCGCGTGTGGAAGGACGGCCGCGTCGAGCAGCTCGGCTGGCCGCGTGTCGAGGTCCGCTACACCTCCGGCACGCGCGTGCCGACCGGCGCCACCATCGTGTGCACGACCCCGGACGGCAAGGAGCTCGTCCTCGAGGTCACCTCCCTGCTGCCCGTCCCGATCCACGTCGGCGGCGGGTACGGCGGCGACCCGGACTGGACCCACGGCACCTGGAAGGGCGCCGGGTTCACCGAGCGCCTCACCTACGACATGGACGACCCGGCCGTCGCCGGTCGCGTCATGTTCGGGGTCATCGACCACGTCGGCCGCGCCACCGTGCACGGCCCCGGCGCCGGCGTACCCGACGGCTCCGAGGGCTGGGGCCTCTTCGAGCACGGGGCGCTCGGGCGCCACGACCCCAGCGGCTTCGCCGACTGGTTCACCCTCGCCCCCTGACCTGCACCACCAGAAAGGCTCCTCCATGACCCTCGACCGCGACGCCCTCTTCATCGGCGGCACCTGGTCCGCGCCCGCCACCGACGCCGTGCTGGAGGTGGTCTCCCCGCACTCCGAGGAGGTCGTCGCCCGCGTCCCGGAGGGCTCGACGGCGGACATCGACGCCGCGGTCGCCGCGGCCCGCGCGGCCTTCGACGAGGGCCCGTGGCCGCGGATGAGCCCGGCCGAGCGGATCGACGTGGTGCAGAACCTCTCCCACCTCTACGCCGCGCGGCTGGAGGAGATGGCGACGGTCATCTCCACCGAGATGGGCTCGCCGATCTCGTTCAGCAACCTCGCCCAGGCGCCGGCGCCGTGGATGCAGATCGAGGCGTTCCTCGGCATCGCCCGGGAGTTCCCCTGGGAGTCGACCCGGCCCGGCGCGCTCGGTGCCGACGTCATGGTCCGCCACGAACCCGTCGGCGTCGTGGCCGCCATTCCGCCGTGGAACGTCCCGCAGTTCACGATCCTGTCCAAGCTCGTCCCCGCGCTGCTGACCGGCTGCACCGTCGTGGTGAAGCCCGCGCCGGAGACCCCGCTCGACGCCTTCCTGCTCGCCGACCTGCTCGTCGAGGCCGGCGTGCCCGAGGGCGTGGTGTCGATCGTCCCCGGCGGCCGCGAGGTCGGTGAGCACCTCGTGCGCCACCCCGGCGTCGACAAGGTCGCCTTCACCGGCTCCACCGCCGCCGGCCGACGGATCGGCTCGATCTGCGGCGAGCAGCTCAAGCGCGTCTCCCTCGAGCTCGGCGGCAAGTCCGCCGCGATCATCCTCGACGACGCCGACGAGGCCGCCGCGATCGAGGGCCTGAAGTTCCTCGGCGTGATGAACTCCGGCCAGGCCTGCGTCGCCCAGACCCGCGTCCTCGTCTCCCGCGAGCGCCACGACTCCTTCGCCGCCGCCCTCGCCACCGCCATCGGCGGCATGAAGGTCGGCGACCCGCTCGACCCCACGACCGAGATCGGCCCGATGGTCGCCCAGCGCCAGCAGGAGCGCGTCGAGAAGTACATCGCGCTCGGCCAGGAGGAGGGCGCCCAGCTGCTCACCGGCGGCCTCGGCCGCCCCGACGGCCTCGACACCGGCTGGTACGTCCGCCCTACCGTCTTCGCCGGCGTCGACAACCGGATGCGGATCGCGCAGGAGGAGATCTTCGGCCCCGTCCTGTCCGTCATCGCCTACGACGACGTCGCCGACGCGATCCGGATCGCCAACGACTCCGAGTACGGCCTCGCCGGCACCGTGTGGACCTCCGACCCCGACGCCGGCCTCGAGGTCGCCCGCGACGTGCGCACCGGCACCTACGGCGTGAACACCTACACGATGGACTTCGCCGCCCCCTTCGGCGGCTTCAAGGCGTCCGGCGTGGGCCGTGAGTTCGGCCCGGAGGGGCTGGCGCAGTACACCGAGCTGAAGTCGGTGTACCTGTCGGCGCCGGAGATGTGAGGGGGTGGGGTTTCACCCCCCAGGTGGTGAAACCCCGACCTGGCGCACGAAATCAGGGCCGGATCGGCAAGTTTTGTGTGCCCAGTTGCGTAGTTTCACCACCTAGGTGGTGAAACCGCGGCTCGCGTGCGAACCAGCCCCGAACCACTCCCGCCCCACCAGCCCCACCAGCCCCAGAGGGACCGCCCGACCGCTGCTTGACACCGAAACCGCATGTGTAAAGCAGCACATCTGCTACCGACCAGTAGATTCGGTGACGGCGGTCACCTACGCTCGGGGCCATGAGCGAAGCACTCTCCGGTCCCGGCAGCTCCTCCGAGGGACCGGGTGGCCCCTCGATCGACGGTCCGCACGACCCCGAGCACGACCCGCGCGCGTCGTACGCCCTCGAGCCGGAGCACGTCGCCCGGCTGACCGACCGGGTCGTCTCGACGACCGGCACCACCGTCCAGGTGTTCTCGCCGATCAACGGTGCGCCGCTCGCCAACATCCCGCAGTCCAGCGAGGCCGACGTGGCCGAGGCGTTCCGCCGGGCGCGGGTCGCGCAGGCGGCGTGGGCCCGGGTGTCGATCGACGAGCGGGCGCGGATCCTGCACCGGCTGCACGACATCGTGCTGGACCGGCAGGCCGAGATCATGGACCTGATCCAGCTCGAGTCCGGCAAGGCCCGCAAGCATGCGTTCGACGAGCCGCTGCACATCGCGCTCACGGCCCGCTACTACGCCCGTACGGCGCACGAGCACCTCGACCCCGAGCGCAAGGCGGGCGTCGTCCCGGGCCTGACGAAGGTCGAGGTCAACCGGGTGCCGAAGGGCGTCGTCGGCATCATCACGCCGTGGAACTACCCCTTCACGATGGCACTGTGCGACGGGCTGCCCGCGCTGCTGGCCGGCAACGCCGTCGTCATCAAGCCCGACGCGCAGACCATGCTGTCGGCGCTGATCGCCGCCGAGATGCTCGAGGAGGCCGGCTTCCCGCGTGAGCTGTGGCAGGTCGTCGCCGGCCCCGGCCGGGTGCTGGGTACGCCGATCATCGAGCGCGCCGACTACATCTGCTTCACCGGCTCCACCGCGACCGGCAAGATCATCGCCCGGCAGGCGGCCGAGCGGCTCATCGGCTGCTCGCTCGAGCTCGGCGGCAAGAACCCCATCCTGGTGCTGCGCGACGCCGACATCGAGCGCGCCGCCGAGGGTGCGGTGCGGGCGTCGTTCTCCAACGCCGGCCAGCTGTGCGTCTCGACCGAGCGGATGTTCGTCGCCGACGCCATCTACGACCGGTTCGTGGAGCGCTTCGTCGCGCGCACCAAGGCGCTGAGCCTGGGCACCGGGCTCAACTGGGACGCCGACATGGGCACGCTCATCTCGGCCGACCAGCTCGAGACCGTCTCTGCCCACGTCGACGACGCCGTCGCCAAGGGTGCCCGCGTCCTCGCCGGCGGCAAGGCGCGGCCCGACCTGGCGCCGTACTTCTACGAGCCGACCATCCTGGAGGGCGTCACTCCGGAGATGACCTGCTTCGGCAACGAGACCTTCGGCCCCGTCGTGTCGATCTACCGCTTCCACGACGAGGCCGACGCGATCGCGCGCGCCAACGACGGGGAGTACGGCCTCAACGGGTCGATCTACACCCGCGACACCGAGCGCGGGCGCCGGATCGCGCGGCAGGTCAAGTGCGGCACGGTCAACGTCAACGAGGCGTTCGGCGCGACCTTCGCCAGCATCGGCGCCCCGATGGGCGGCATGCGCGAGTCCGGCATGGGTCGCCGCCAGGGCAGCGAGGGCATCCACCGCTACACCGAGTCCCAGTCCGTCGCCGTGCAGCGGCTGATGCGCCTGGCCCCGATGCTCGGGATGTCCGACGAGACCTACGCGAAGGTCATGACCGCCTCGCTGCGCGTCATGAACAAGCTCGGACGGGCGTGAGGCATGACTGACTTCGACTACGACGTCCTGGTCATCGGCTCGGGCTTCGGCGGCTCGGTCACCGCGCTGCGGCTCACCGAGAAGGGCTACAAGGTCGGCGTCCTCGAGGCCGGTGCCCGGTTCACCGACGAGGACTTCGCCGACAGCTCCTGGGACCTCAAGAAGTACCTCTACGCCCCGGCCGCGGGCTGCTACGGCATCCAGCGCATCGACATGGTCAAGGACTGCCTGATCCTCGCCGGCGCGGGCGTCGGCGGCGGGTCGCTGGTCTACGCCAACACGCTCTACGAGCCCCTCGAGCCGTTCTACAAGGACCCCTCCTGGTCGCACATCACCGACTGGAAGTCCGAGCTCGCGCCCTACTACGACCAGGCCAAGCGGATGCTCGGCGTGGTGCAGTACCCCCGGATGACGCCGTCCGACGAGGTCATGAAGAAGGTCGCCGACGAGATGGGCGTGGGCGACACCTTCCACGCCACCCCGGTCGGCGTGTTCTTCGGCGGGCCGAACCAGGCGCCGGGCGAGGAGGCCGAGGACCCGTACTTCGGCGGCGCCGGCCCGCGGCGCAACGCCTGCCTCGACTGCGGTGAGTGCATGACCGGCTGCCGGCACAACGCCAAGAACACGCTGGTCAAGAACTACCTGTACCTCGCCGAGCAGAACGGCGCCGAGGTCCATCCGCTCACCACGGTCACCCGGGTCCGCCCGATGGCCGGCGGCGGCTACCGCGTCGACACCCGCTGGACGAAGGCGAAGGTGTCGCGTCGTACGGCGGTCAAGACGTTCACCGCCGAGCAGGTGGTCTTCTCCGCCGCGGCGCTGGGCACGCAGAAGCTGCTGCACCGGCTCAAGGCCACCGGCGACCTGCCGGGCGTCTCGGACCGCCTCGGCCACCTGACCCGCACCAACTCGGAGTCGATCCTCGGTGCCATCGCGCCCGAGGGTGCCGACGTCGACTTCACCGAGGGCGTCGCGATCACGTCGTCGTGGCACCCCGACGAGCACACCCACATCGAGCCGGTGCGCTACGGCAAGGGCAGCAACGCCATGTCGCTGATGCAGACCGTGCTCACCGACGGCGACGGCCCGGACCCGCGCTGGAAGGTGTGGCTCAAGGAGATGTGGAAGGAGCGCCGGCGGGTCCGCGACCTGTACGACGTCAAGCACTGGTCCGAGCGCGTCGTGATCGCGCTGGTCATGCAGTCGGTGGACAACTCGATCACCACGTTCCCCAGGCGCATCGCCGGCAAGTGGGTGCTGTCCTCGAAGCAGGGCCACGGCCAGCCGAACCCGACCTGGATCCCGGCCGCCAACGACGCGGTGCGCCGGATGGCGCGGGTGATGGGTGGCGGCACGGCCGGCGGCACCATCGGTGAGCCGTTCAACCGGCCGCTGACCGCGCACTTCATCGGCGGCTGCACGATCGGCGACAGCCCGGAGACCGGCGTCGTCGACGCCTACCAGCGCGTCTTCGGCCACCCGGGCCTGCACGTCGTCGACGGCTCGACCATCTCGGCCAACCTCGGCGTCAACCCGTCGCTGACGATCACCGCACAGGCGGAGCGGGCGATGGCCTACTGGCCCAACAAGGGCGAGGACGACCCGCGCCCCGAGCTCGGAGCGGCCTACCAGCGCATCCAGCCGGTGGCGCCGAAGGCGCCCGTCGTACCCGCAGACGCGCCGGCGGCCCTGCGGCTGCCCATCGTCGGCGTGAGCTGAGTCGACCACCGGGACGCGTGAGTACGCGTGAGTCCGCTGGGACGGCTCCAGAGCCCCTGATCGGGGGTTCCGGGGCCGTCCCAGAACTTTTCCCAACTTGTGACCAACTCGCGTAACCCACCCATCGCGGTCTCGTTGAACCCAGCGAGCCCGGGAATCACGCTCCCTCCCGAAGCCCGGGCTCGGTCCAGGCACTGTCCATCAGCTGCGTGGACAATCAGGGCCCGGCCACCCTCCCTCCCCGGCCGGGCCCTGGTGCCTTTTTCGGAGCGGATCCGTGCCGGCCACGCGGGTTCGGCGGGGGAGTCGCACCTCGATACGATTCGGGCATGACGGAGGCGGCGCAGACCCAGTCCGAGCACGACCTGGTCCTGGTGGTGGACTTCGGGGCGCAGTACGCCCAGCTGATCGCCCGCCGGGTGCGCGAGGCGCGGGTCTACTCCGAGATCGTGCCGCACACGATGCCGGTCGAGGAGATGCTCGCCCGCAACCCGAAGGCGATCATCCTGTCCGGCGGTCCGTCCTCGGTCTACGCCCCGGGCGCCCCCGGCCTCGACAACACGCTCTTCGACGCCGACACCGCCGTGTTCGGCATGTGCTACGGCTTCCAGCTGATGGCCCAGGGCCTCGGCGGCACCGTGTCCGCGACCGGCGCCCGCGAGTACGGCCGCACCAAGGTCAAGGTCAGCCACCCCGGCCGGCTGCTCAACGGCATCCCGCTCGAGCACAACGTGTGGATGTCGCACGGCGACTCCGTCACCGCCGCGCCCGCCGGCTTCGAGGTGCTCGCCTCCACCGAGTCCACCCCGGTCGCCGCCTTCGAGCACGTCGAGCGCGGGTACGCAGGCGTGCAGTGGCACCCCGAGGTGCTCCACTCCGAGCACGGCCAGCGCGTGCTGGAGCACTTCCTGTGGGACATCGCCGGCTGCCGCCAGACCTGGACCATCGGCAACATCGCCGAGGAGCAGATCGAGCGCATCCGCGAGCAGATCGGCCCCGACGGCCGCGCCATCTGCGGGCTGTCCGGCGGCGTCGACTCCGCCGTCGCCGCGGCGATCGTGCAGAAGGCCATCGGCGACCGCCTCACCTGCGTGTACGTCGACCACGGCCTCATGCGCAAGGGCGAGACCGAGCAGATCGAGCGCGACTTCGTGGCCTCGACCGGCGCGAAGCTGGTGGTCGTCGACGCCGAGAAGCAGTTCCTCGACGCGCTCGCCGGCGTCTCCGACCCGGAGACCAAGCGCAAGATCATCGGCCGCGAGTTCATCCGCACCTTCGAGGCCGCCGAGATCGACATCATCAAGGACGCCCCGGAGGGCACCAAGGTCGGCTTCCTCGTCCAGGGCACGCTCTACCCCGACGTCGTCGAGTCCGGCGGGGGATCGGGCACGCACAACATCAAGTCGCACCACAACGTGGGCGGCCTGCCGGAGGACCTCGAGTTCGAGCTGGTCGAGCCGCTGCGCACCCTGTTCAAGGACGAGGTCCGCCTCGTCGGCGAGCAGCTCGGCCTGCCGCCCGAGATCGTGTGGCGCCACCCCTTCCCCGGTCCCGGCCTCGGCATCCGGATCATCGGCGAAGTGACCCGCGAGCGGCTCGACATCCTGCGCGAGGCGGACGCGATCGCCCGCGAGGAGCTGACGAAGGCCGGCCTGGACCGCGACATCTGGCAGTTCCCGGTGGTGCTGCTCGCCGACGTCCGCTCGGTCGGCGTCCAGGGCGACGGCCGCACCTACGGCCACCCGGTCGTGCTGCGCCCGGTCACCTCCGAGGACGCGATGACCGCCGACTGGGCCCGCCTGCCCTACGACGTCCTGGAGAAGATCTCCACCCGGATCACCAACGAGGTCCGCGAGGTCAACCGGGTCACCGTCGACATCACCTCGAAGCCGCCGGGCACCATCGAGTGGGAGTGACCCTCGCTGGGGGTTGAGTGGTCACTTTCGGCGGGTTGAGTGGTCACTTCGCGCGGGTTGAGTGGTCAGTTCGCCGACCCTGCGCCGAAAGTGACGCTCCGACCCGCCAGAACTGACGCTTCGACCCGCCGGAACTGACCACTCGACCTGCCCCAACTGACGCTTCAGCCATCCGGGGCGTCGTATTGGTGAGTGCTCTCGGGGTACCTCGCGGCGGACCGTACGACGACGCGCTCGACCCCGAGGAGGCCCTGTGCCCACCGACGCCACGACCACCGGCACCACCAGCGAGTCCGGCCAGCGCACGCTGGTCGAGCTGCTCGAGGACCTGCCCATCGGCATGCTCACGACCTACGGCCCCGACGGGCCGCGCAGCATCCCGATGGCCCGCCAGGAGGTCGAGCCGAGCGCCGAGATGTGGTTCATCACCGCGCGCGACACCCGGCACGTCCGCGACCTGGCCAGCGAGCCCCGGGTGACCCTCACCTTCTCCTCCCGCGACTCGTGGGTGGCCCTCAACGGCCGCGCCACCGTGGTCGACGACCAGGCGAAGCTCGAGGAGCTGTGGAACACCTTCGCCGAGGCGTGGATGCCCGAGGGACCGGAGGACCCGAACGCGGTGCTGCTCCGCGTCGACCTCGACGAGGCGGAGTACTGGGACACCCCCGGCGGCAAGGTCGCTTCCCTGGTCAGCTTCGCCAAGGCCAAGCTGACCGGCGACACCTTCGACGCCGACCACGGCACGGTCGACCTCTGAGGGGCGCGGACCGGTGACGGAGGCGGCCGACCAGGCCAGGACGGTCGCGGACCTCCTGGTGGAGCGGCTGCGCGCCTGGGGCGTGCACCGGCTGTTCGGCTACTCCGGTGACGGCATCAACACCGTCATGGGGGCACTGCGCCGCGCCGGGGACCCGGTCTTCGTCCAGGCGCGCCACGAGGAGGCCGCCGCGCTGATGGCCGTGGGCCACGCGAAGTACACGGGTGAGGTCGGCGTCGTCACCAGCACCCAAGGGCCGGGGGCGGTCCACCTGCTCAACGGCCTGTACGACGCGAAGCTGGACCATGTGCCGGTGGTCGCGATCGTCGGCCAGCAGCAGCGCAGCGTCCTCGGCTCGGAGTACCAGCAGGAGATCGACCTGCCTGCCCTGTTCAAGGACGTCGCTGCGCAATTCGTCCAGTCGGTCCAGGCACCGGAGCAGGCCGCGATGGTCGTCGACCGTGCGTTCCGCACCGCCCTCGCGACCCGGTCGCCGTGTGTCGTGGTCGTGCCCCACGACGTGCAGGGCCTGCCTGCGCCCGACGAGGACGCCCACGAGCACGGCCGGATGCCGAGCGCGGTGGGGTGGCGCCGACCCCGCGTCGTACCCATGGAAGAGGACCTGGCCCTGGCCGCCGAGGTGCTGGCGTCGGGGGAGCGGGTCGCGCTGCTCGTCGGCCAGGGCGCCCGGGACGCCGGCGAGCAGGTCCGGGCCGTCGCGGAGAGGCYCGGCGCCGGTGTCACGACGAGCCTGCTCGGCAAGCCCTGGTGGGACGAGTCGCTGCCGACGAGCTGCGGCGTCATGGGACACCTCGGCACGCACGCGTCGGGCTGGCTGATGGCGCGCTGCGACACCTTGCTCGTGGTGGGCAGCAACGACCCCTGGACCGAGTACTACCCCGCACCGGGTCAGGCGCGCGCCGTGCAGGTCGACATCGACGGCCGGCACCTCGGCAACCGGTACCCCGTCGAGGTCGGCCTTACCGGTGACGCGGCCGAGACGCTCGCCGCCCTGCTGCCGCTTCTCCCGGACCGGTCCGGGTCGGCGTGGCAGGCCGAGGTCGAGGACGCCGTACGTCGCTCGCGGCAGCTCGCGGCCGACCGCGCGGCGCTGCCAGCCCGGCCGCTCAACCCCGAGCTTGCCGTCCGCTCGGCCAACGCCCACCTCCCCGACGACGCGCAGGTCGCGATCGACGTCGGGTCGGTGACCTATTGGTACGCCCGGCACCTCCAGCTGCCGCCCGGTGTCCCCGCCCACCTGTCCTCGACGCTGGCGACGATGGGGTCGAGCGTGCCGTACGGCATCGCCGCGAAGCTGGCCCACCCGGACCGGCCCGTGGTGGCGATGTCCGGCGACGGCGCGATGCAGATGGTGGGCAACAGCGAGCTGGTCACGCTGGCCCGGCTGTGGCGCGACTGGCCGGACCCGCGCTTTGCCCTCCTCGTGCTCAAGAACCGCGACCTCGCGGAGGTGACCTGGGAGCAGCGGGAGATGGAGGGCGAGCCCCGCTTCGACGACAGCCAGGCCCTGCCCGAATTCGACCACGCCGGGTACGCCGAGCTGCTGGGTCTGCGCAGCCGGCGCGTCGACGATCCCGCCGACCTCGACGACGCGTGGCGCGAGGCGCTGGCGGCCGACCGGCCGTTCGTGATCGAGGCCGTGGTCGACCCCGACACGCCCCTGCTGCCGCCGTTCCCGGCCGGGGAGCAGAAGCTCGACGACTTCCGCAAGGGACTGCGGGCGGAGGGGGCCGACGGCGAGCACGCCCTGGCGTTCCTCGAGCAGCAGGCCCGACAGGAGGCCGACCTCGGCGACGGCTGACCCGGTCGGCAGTGCCAGCGCGGGGGCCGCCCGACATGGACGGGGCTGCACCCCGCACGGCGCGGGTACCACGTCGACATGAAGATCCTCCGGACCGTGGCTGCAGTCGGCATCGCGAAGAAGCTCGTCACCGAGGCGCGCAAGCCCGAGAACCAGGCGAAGATCAAAGCGGCGTCGGAGAAGCTGAAGAGCCGCACCCGCGGCCGCCGTCCCTCCTGACGGGCGTCAGCCGCCGAGTCAGCCGCCGACGCTCCCGGTGAAGGTGTCGAGGATGCAGCCCTCGGCGCCGGGCAGCAGCTCGCACCGCGCCGCGTCGCCGGTCAGGCGCCCGCCGCCGAACGCCACGCCGTCGAGCGTGGAGTCGACGACCGACCACGTCCCGAACGTCTTGCGGCCGGACCGGGTGTTGATCGTCGCCTCGTAGGCGATCGTCACCGTGCCGTCGGCGCAGTCGAGCTCCTTGGTGCCGACGAACAGCACGGAGTTGGGTCCGGTCTGGATCGCCTGGGCGCCGTCGAGCTCCTGCACCGAGGTGCACCCGGCGAACGGACCGGTCGCGGCCACCACGGGGCTGGGCCCGTCCCAGAACTGCGTGCTGACGACGAACACCTCGGTGTCTGGCGCGGCTCCTGCGGGGAGCGGGACCGTGGCGGCGGTGGCTGCGGCAGCGGTGAGTGCCACCGCCAGGCTGATGTGCCTCATGGGGGACCTCCGGGGACTGGCCGCTGCCGGTGCAGTGACCGGACTGCCAGCGTCTCCCCGCACCCGCCCCGCCGCCACCATCGGATGCGTGCAGCGCTCCGGCTGGTCCGTCCCCTGACGTAGCCGATTTTCGGGGTGCGCCCCCGGATCGCCGGTGCGACCGTGGGGTACGGAGGAGGCGATGGGCGCACCCGACGCGATCGCGGCGGCGGCACCCGGTGAGCGGAGTCGGGCCGCGGCGGTGCCACGGTGTGCGCGCAGGGGTGCCGTGGCCGCCGTGCTCCTCGCCCTCCTCGCGGCAGCGACCCACCTGGTCGCGCCGGCGGAGGCGGCGGTGCAGCGGGTGCGGATCGGCTCGACGACGTACCTCGCGCACGGCAAGGTCCGGCTGACCGGAGCCACGTCCGCCAGCGTGAAGAAGGTGTGGGTGGAGGCCCGGCGCAGCGGGCGGTGGCTACGGATCACCGCGACCACGCCGGTGAAGCGGAAGAAGTTCTCCCTCACCATCGCGCGGCGGGCCAGCGCGCAGAGGGTGCGCGTCGCCAGCGGCAACGCACGCAGCCCGGCGCGCACCATCCGCGCGCTGGAGTCCGACGCCTGCGGGGTGCGACCGTTCAAGCCCAACGGGACGACGTGGCGCTGCACGCTCGCCGAGAACTTCGACGGCACCACCCTCGACCGCACGCTGTGGAAGCCGCAGACCAACTTCGCGACCGGCGACGCCTTGCGTGCCGCCTGCTACATCGACAGCCCCGACGTCATCTCGGTCTCCGGTGGCCGCCTGCGGCTCAGCGTGCGCGAGGCGGAGGGCCTCGGCCTCCAGCTGTGCACGGCGCTGCTGCCGTCGCCGATCACGCGGTACGTCGCGGGAATGGTGTCGACGTACCACCGCTTCACCCAGCAGTACGGCCGGTTCGAGGCGCGGATGAAGTCCCCGGTGGTCGGCGTACCGGGCTTCCAGGAGTCGTTCTGGCTGTGGCCGGGCGACCGGGTGCCGACCGCGGTGAAGTGGCCCGCGGCGGGCGAGATCGACGTCGTGGAGACCTACTCGGTGCACCCCGACCTGGCCATCCCCTTCCTGCACTACACCGCCAACGACAACGGTGGACCGGTCCCGGGGTTGAACACCGCCTACTGCCACGCGCCGCGCGGCGAGTTCCACCGCTACACCCTGGTGTGGCGGCCCCGCACGATCGAGGTGTACGTCGACGGCCGGCTCTGCCTGCGCAACACCAGCGCCGACGCGGCGTTCCAGAAGCCCTACATCCTGCTGTTCACCCAGGCCCTGGGCACGGCCGAGAACGCCTTCCGGGGCGGGGCGAGGTTGCCGGTGACGATGGAGGTCGACTACGTGCGGGCGTGGCAGTGACCGGGCGTGTGAGCTGCAGCGATCATTCGTCGGTGTCGGTCCCGCTGCGGGTTCGGGGGAGCCGGCTCGCGACCTTGCCGGTCGCCGACCGGGCGCGCTGCAGGGTCTCCCCGCCGGCCCGCCGCACCGAGCCGAGGCCCTCGGCGCCGCCGGCGACGGCCCGGTCCCGGACCTCGGAGGCGGCGGTCCGCCACCGCCGCGCCTCCACGGCCTCCGGCTCACGGTCGATGCCGAGCGCGTCGTGGAACTGCAGGATCGAGGTCCGCACCTCGCTGCCGGCCTCGATCGTGGCCGGTGAGCGCGACGGGTGCAGGAGGACCCGGGCGTTGGCCGTGTGCCCTGCGGCGGCCAGGCGGGTGGACAGACGCTCGGTGCAGCGCGAGAAGAGGTCGAGGCGCTCCCGGCGGGCCGCCTGCAGGCCGAGCCGGTGCCGGTCGAGCTCGTCGGGGTCCGCGTCGAGCACCCGGTCGAGCTCGAGCACGGCCACGGCGTCGTGGAGCTGGAAGCAGCGCGCCAGCACGGAGAGCCACTTGTCGATCTCGCCCTGTGCCTCGGTGACGGCCTTCGCCAGATCGCCGATCCTGCGGGTGCGTTCGAGCTTGTCCGTGAGGTCGCTGAGCTGGCGCAGGGCGTAGGCCTGCGTCTCCAGGATCGTCGAGGAGGTCGCCTGCACCTTCGACCAGGTCACCTCCGAGACCCGGCCGACGGAGGCCCGCACGCTCATCGCCTCGCGCAGGGCGAGGTCGACGGCGTCGACCCGCGCGACCACCTGGTTGGTCTGCGCCCGCAGCACGTCGTCGAGCTTGCGGTCGATGGCGTCGAGGTAGTCGGTGATCTCGTCCATCGTCTGCTGCATGGCGAGCTGGGCCATCATGCCGGCCGCGCCGGCGAGCACGGCGGGGTTGCCGAGCAGGGAGCCGGGGCTGCGGGCGAACTCGACGAAGCCCTTGACCTGGCCCTTCGGCCCCTTGATCACCCCGGTGCTCAAGCCGGACTTCTTGCTCTCGCGCAGGCCGTGCTCCTTGACCAGCGAGGCCGACTCCTTCGTCAGCTTCACCCAACGCCCCGACTGCGCGGCGACCTCCGACCCCGCCTGGGCGACCGCACCGCCGGTGCTGAGCATCGTCCCCAGCCGTGGCAGGTCGAGGGGCCGCGACTCGAGCCCCTGCCCGGCGAGGAACGCCTCCACGACGCCGGCCTCGCCGATGACGGCCACCCCGCTGCCGTCGCTGATGAGCTGGATCTCGTCCTCCACCGGAGCCCCCCTGTGCCTGACCGCGGCGCCCCTTGGCGGGCGTCCTGGCGGCAGCCTACGAGCCGGGGCCGACAGGTCCCCGACCGCGCAGCAGACCTGCGCGGCATGACAGGCTCGGCCCATGGGACTGAACACCGCCCTCGTCGCCCTCACCGGGGTCGGCATCGAGGACCTCGCACGGCTGGGGGTCGTGCCGACCGGCCGCGCGACCACCGGTGACGAGGCGATGGGGGAGGAGCGCCCGCACGCCGCCGTCGTGGGCGGCCGCCTCGTCCTGACCTGCGCGGACCCGCGACTGCTCGACGTCGCCGACGTCGCCGCCGTCGAGCTCGGTGCACCGCTGGCCGGAGCCGCGATCGGCAGCACCGCCGACGTCTTCGTGCTGCGCTTCCGCGACGGCGCCCGCGCCCGCGAGCGGGTCCTGTACGGCGGCGAGACGGTCTCCTCCGACGGCGAGCCGTGGCCGGTGGAAGCCGCCCTCGACACCGAGGACTTCCCGGAGGACGGCGTCCTCGCGGTCCTCCACGACGCTGCGGGCATCCGGCTCGACGACGCGTGGGCGGAGCTGGAGCTGCAGGAGCTCGACTGGGTGCTGCCCGGCGAGGAGGACGGTCCCGCAGAGGACCCGCCGGACGTCGTACCCGTCGGCGGCGGGGGCACCGACGACGTGGTCCGGCCCGACGAGGGCTCTCGCTTCGTGCCGATCGGTCCGGTGGCCTCGTCGAGCCGCGTCGTGGCCGTCGCGCTGGCCGTCGGCCTCGCCGTCGAGGTCCTCCTCGCGCTGCTGGTCGCCACCACCGACCTCACCTTCGGCCCGCCCGTGCCGCACGCGCTCTTCCTCGCGATCGCCGGCTTCACCCTCGTCGCCGGACGGCTCAACCCCGGCGCCCTCGTGGTGACGGCGCTCGAGGCCCTCGTGCTGCTGGCCACGGTGCTCGTCGCCCTGGCCCGGGGCGAGGCGCCGGCCGTCGTGCTGCTGGCGGTCGGCGCCTACCTCGTCGTGCTCGCGGGCCTGGTCGTCCGGCACCTGCGCCGTGTGCTCGCCCTGCAGCGGGCGCTCGGCGCGCCCCTGGGCTAGCGGGCGGCGGGCAACAGGCGGTCAGCCGACGGAGATGCGGCCCTCGACCGTCGCGGTGTCGTCGGAGTTCTCGCTGCCGAGGGTGCCCTCGACCTGCACCTCGATCCCGGGTGTCGGGTCACAGCGACCGAGGGCGACGAGCAGGCTCCCGGAAGCGCCCTCCTCCGCCGAGGACAGCTCGGTCCCGTCGACGGCGACGAAGAGGTTAACGAAGGTCTCCTCGCTGCCGTACTCCTCGACGTGCGGCAGGTCGAGGCGCCATCCGTTCGTGGTCTCCACCGTGGTCAGCTGCAGGGTCGCCGCGTCGTCGCCGGTGGCGGTGGCGGTCGCGGTGGCGACGACGATCCTCGCCTCCGGCTGGTCGTCCTCGCTGTCGCGGCAGGTCACGTCGAAGTCGTCGAACACCAGCTCCTCGCCCTCCGTCGTGGTGACGACGACGCCGGGCGCGGGTCCCGCCGGTGCGCTCGACTCAGCGGCCGGCCCCGGGCCGGGCTCCTCCGGGTCGGCGTCGTCGCTGCAGGAGGCGAGGACGAGGGCGGCGAGGGCGCAGGCGGTGGCGGCAGCCCGAGTGCGGCGCATGCCCCGACCCTACGGTGCCGGGCCGGCGACCGGTTGCACGTGTCGCGGTCAGAGCGCCTTCTCCAGCAGGGTGAACTCCAGGTCGTCGCGTCGAGGGATGCCGAACCGCTCGACGCCGTAGGGGAACGGCGAGCGATGGCCGGTGTCGGTGTAGCCGCGGCGGACGTAGAAGGCGATGAGGTCGGTGCGCTGCCGGATCACGGTCATCTCCATGACGGTGCAGCCCCACCGCGTGCGGGCCAGCTCCTCGGCGTACGCCATGACCTGCTTGCCGGTGCCACCGCCCTGGCGGGTGGGGTCGACGGCGAACATGCCGAAGTAGCAGCGGTCCCCGCGGCGCTGGACGTGGCAGCAGGCCGCGAGCGACCCGTCGCGCTCCGCCAGTACGACGACGCTGTCGGCCGCACCGATCGCGGCGCGGACGTCGTCGGGGTCGGTGCGCTGCCCGTCGAGCAGGTCCGCCTCGGTCGTCCACCCGGCGCGGCTCGCGTCGCCGCGGTAGGCCGACTGCACGAGCGCCACGACGGCGTCGACGTCCTCGACGGTGGCGGCGCGGAAGGCGAGGTCCCCGGTCATGGGGGGATCCTAGGGACCGCGCGACCTCGGGGTTTGTCAGTGGTCCGCTACGCGTCTTCGTGAGGGCGCAGCAGGGCTACGACGGCGTCACGGATCCTCGAGTCAGATGCGGTCAGTCCTGTGAGGACCTCGTCCAGGGAGACGTCGGTCTGGCGGATCTGGCCGCGGCTCGGCACAGTGACGAAGAGCTTCGAGTAGTCGGGGGCGCTGCCGTCAGGCTTGTCGACCCAGTGAGGGTCTTCCTCGATCGCGTACCAGGCGGAGGGGCCGAACTTGACCTGAAGCCTGTCTGTCGGGAGGTCTTGAAGCTCGATGTTGACGGTCCACTGGTAGATGCCCGAATAGTTGGCGGACACCTTTGTCGTGGTGCCGCCAAGTGCCTCTGCCAGCTGAGAGGCCAACGGGCCAACACAGAATGCTTTCGCCCGAGCCTTCGCTCGCTGCAGGAGCTCGCGACCGTCCTCGAAGCGCTGGATGGCCTGCTGGCCGATGTCAGCTGCCAGCTTGTGAGCTGCCGCTTCCTGAGACTGGTCGCGGTAGCGCCTGGCCTCCCCAGTCGTGCACATCGCTTCGATGAAGTTGATGATCTCAGCGTCCTTCACGCGGGCTCTCCCTCTGCTGAACTTGCGGTGCAGATGCTCGATGAACGAGTGCTGCTCGGGGTGGGTGTCGCGGTACGTATCCGCGAGCCGGTTCCAGAGGTCGTCAATGACCTCTGAGTAGGTGATCACTGTCGCCCACTGCCACCCATCGGTCTGCCGGGAACTGTCCTCGTGCTGACAGAGCAGCACCACGCACCCGCGCCGTCCGTGCTGCTGCGCGTAGTTGAGATAGCGGTCGTAGCCGTGCCCGTGTCCGTCAGAGCTGTAGTAGTTCTCGACGACGATCATCTCTCGCTGGCTCTCGAGCACGATGTCGGCGATGTCCCTCGTCGCGTCTATCTCGGAGGTGTTGACCTCCTGGATGACGGTGTAAGGAGCGTCGGTGAACGCATCCTGGTGGCGGCGATTGACGTGCTCGATGAAGATCCGCTGGAAGAGGTCTCCCAGGGCGTGCGTGCCCTCCGGGTCCAAGAGCCACCCGAAGACGTTGGAGAGCTGTTTCTCATGGGTCCCATGCCGCATCACGTCGAACACGTTGAACGGGGCGCGTGCGGCGCGGCCCAAGGCGGGCAACAGGGTCCGTACAAGGTCGTCTGCCAACGTTCTTCTCCGTGCGAGAGTGGGTGGCCCGTCGGAGGCCCGTGCTCGCCAGCAGGCTGGCACGAATCGAGCGACAGGTCCACGACTTGGAGCAGATGGTGCTTCCCCGACGGCGAGCGTCCGCCGAGACTGCCCTACGGCGGGTCAGTCGGCCTCGGTCAGCGCGGCGGCGGGCAGCCAGTCCGCACCGAGCAGCGCGGCCAGGTCGGTGAGGCCGGTGGTGTCGCTGCCGACGGTGTCGGAGGCGGCGGCGATCCGCTCGACCATCACCTTGCCGACCTGCTCCTCGACCGTGCCCTCGGCGTAGGCGACGTGCCACGGCGAGACCTGGTGGTCGCGGTGGGTGCGGCCGGTGACCTGGCGACCGGCGATGCCGGAGAAGCGGGCCTGGTGGAACAGGCCGACCCGTGGCTCGGTGCTGGCCCGCCGGCCGTCGGCGAGGGTCTCGCCGGCGTGCAGGCTGATCGAGGCGACGGTGGTGAACACGCACACCTTCGCCTCGCCGGTCTGGAAGCGCAGCCGCTCGGCCTCGACGTCGAAGCGGTCGCGGCCGTAGATCGTCGCCACCTCGATGCCGGCGTCGCGCAGGCGGTCGGCGATCGGGTCGGCGGCGGTCGTGACGAACTCGACGGAGCAGGCCACCTGTCGCTCGGCCCGCACCTGCTGGGCGATCCAGTCGACGGTGGAGTCGACGCGGATGAGGCCGGCCTTCTGCCGGAAGCGCAGCAGCGCGGCCCGCCCCTTCGCGACGTTGCGGCCGCGGCGGGCGATGTCCATCTCGCGGCAGAACTCGCCCCACTCGGCCTCGTAGGCCGCACGTTCGTCGGGCGTCAGGGTCACCGGCATGCCGGAGATCGGCACCGGTCCCCAGGGTGCGGCGCGGTGCAACATCGCTGGCGGACGTTCGTCGGCGAGCCAGCCACGCACCAGCTTGAGGTCCGCGGCCCGCCGGGCGGGGTCGGTGGTCCAGGCGGCGCCGTAGCGGCCGGTCTCGACGGCGACACCGTGGTGCTCGAGCGCGCTGGCGAAGGTCGCGCCGGGCTGTGCCGTCGAGGTCCACTCCCGCATCGGCTCGCCGTGCACCTGCGCGTACGCCGGCGCGAGGTAGGGAAGCTCCAGCGGCGTGTGGCCCGGGGTCGCGGTGGTGGCGATGACGAACGGCGCCTTGTCGTGCGGCTGGGCGTGCCCGGAGACCTTCGACCAGAGCTTCCACCGCTTCGTCGTCGTACGACGCAGCGCGTGCGCCTCGTCGGCGATGATCACGTGCCACCGGTGGTCGGTGACCTTGTCGAGCCGGTCCCACGTGATCACGACCCACTCGAGGCCGTCGTCGCCGAGGGCGGTGATCGTGCGGCACCAGTGCCCGATCGTGATCGCGGCCGGCCGGTCGGCGACCACGAGCACCCGGCGCCCGCCGCGCAGGTCCGCGACCGCCGAGGCGCCGAGCACGGCGGAGATCGTCTTGCCGACGCCGGGCTCGTCGGCGAGCAGGAACAGCCGGCCSCCCGCCTCGGCGCGCGCCGCGATCGCGTCGGCGGCCTCGAACTGCAACCGCCGGGGCTCCAGCGGGTCCCGGGGCTCGGGGACCGGCGCCGGGTCGCCGGGGTTGAGCTGGTTCTCGATGAACCGGCCGAGGGTGTGCGGCCCGGGGGAGTACGGCGCCAGGTGGTCGGGCAGCCGGCGGCCGACGTACAGGTGGGTGCGCACCGCCGGGTGCCAGGTCGCGCCGTCGACCTGCGTGCCGTAGGGGACGTCGAGCACCCACAGCCGCTCGCCCGGCCCGGCGACCGGCAGCGGCCGGGTGGACGCGCGCGACCCGCTCCTGCGGGAGCTGCTGCGCCGGCGGGAGCCGGATCGTCGGGGACTGGCCACCCGGCGACGCTACCGGCGCGGGACCGGTCGTCGGGCGCGGCGCGACGGGCGACGTCGACCCTCCCCTGACTAGAACACGTTCCTGTACTGTCCCGGGATGAGCAAGACCGCCTCCCTGGTCCGCGTCGGGGTCGTCTACGTGCTGGCGTTCGGGATGGCCACGGCGTGGCTGCTGTGGGGTCCGGACACGGACCGGCTCTGGCTGGACGCCCTGCTCGCCGACCTCCTCGCCACCGTCGTCGTCTTCGCCGGCAGCCGCGCGCTGCGCAACTCCAGCTGCTACGACCCGTACTGGAGCGTGCTGCCGCCCTTCCTCGTCGGCTTCTGGTTCCTGGCCGGCCGCGACGTCGCAGGGGTCGAGGACGGCCGGGCAGTGCTGGTCATGGTCGTCGTCGCGGTCTGGGCGGTGCGGCTGACCGGCAACTGGCTGCACGACTGGCCGGGCCTGCACCACGAAGACTTCCGCTACGCGCCGCTGCGCGACGGGGCGGGCCGGTTCGGCGCCGTCGTGGACCTCGTGGCGATCCACCTCGTGCCGACGCTCATCGTCTTCCTGGGCCTGGTGCCCGCGTACGCCGTGCTCGCGCGGCCGGGCAGGCCGCTGGGCTGGCTGGACTGGGTCGCCCTGGTGGTGGGCGTCGGGGCCGCGGTCCTGCAGCTGGTGGCGGACACCCAGATGCGGGCGTTCATCCGCACCCGCCAGCCCGGGCAGGCGATGGAGCAGGGGTTGTGGGCCTGGTCGCGGCACCCGAACTACTTCGGCGAGGTCGCCTTCTGGCTCTCGCTCGCGCTGCTCGGCATCGCCGGTGCCCCCGGCGACTGGTGGTGGCTGGTGGTCGGCTTCGTCGCGATGGTCGCGATGTTCGAGGGCGTCAGCATCCCGATGATGGAGAAGCGCAGCCTCGCCCGGCGGCCGTCGTACGGCGACGTGATCGCCCGCGTGCCGCGGCTGGTCCCGCGCCCGCCGCGCCGCCGCGCCCCGGCATGACGCGGCCCGGCATGACGCGGCCCGGCATGACGCGGCCCCGGGTCGTCGTCGCGGGGCTCGGCGACAGCGGGCTGCTGACGGCCATCCACCTCGCGCGTTCCGACGTCGACGTCCTGGGGGTCTCCAGTCGACCGGGCCTGGTCTCCGGCCAGGAGCTCGGGCTGCGACTGGCCCGGCCGGAGCGGTGGGCGCGCGACTACCGGATCGGCTTCGACCGGTTCCGCCGCCTCGACCCCGTCGAGAAGGTGCACGCCGAGCTGGTGGCGCTCGACCCCGCCGGCCGCACGGTCACCGTCCGCCCCGCCGCGGGAGGCACCCGAAGCGTCCCGTACGACGTCCTCGTGGTCGCCACCGGCGTCACCAACGGCTTCTGGCGGCTCCCGCACCTGCAGACCGACGCAGACGTCGACGCCGCGCTCGCCGGTGCCCACGCACGGCTCGCGGGTGCGGGTTCCGTGCTGGTCGTCGGGGGCGGCGCGGCAGCCGTGTCCAGCGCGCTGCAGGTCGCGACCCGCTGGCCCGACACCGCGGTGACGCTGGCGTTCCCGGGGGAGCGGGCGTTGCCGCGGCACCACCCGCGGGTGTGGTCCGTGGCCCGCCGTCGCCTGGCCCGGGCCGGGGTGCGGCTCCTGCCCCGCCMCCSSGCCGAGCTGCCGGCCGGCTTCACGGCCGACCGGATCACGACTGGACCGGTGAGGTGGACGAACGGGCGGGCGCCGGTCGACGCCGACGCGGTGCTCTGGGCCATCGGCAGC
>NZ_VLJQ01000078.1:0-15135 GCF_007829375.1 Nocardioides sp. J9
TCGTACTGGCCGATCGATGCGTGGTTCCCGAGCTCCATGACTGGATTCTTCCAGAGACCACCGACACTAAGGTGGGCCGAAAACCCGCCTGTGGACTGGGGATTCTCCCGATTCTGTATCCACAATCCGGCTTCAAGGCCCGGTGGTTTCGAGGCTCCTCGCTAGCGCTCGTCGCACCTCAACCACCGGGAGCCGGCGTCGCCTACGGGACTTCAAGCCGACTGTCGAACCCAGCCACCCGCGGTATCCCCTCGTCGCTGCCTTTCGGAGCTGTGCCGGCTACGCAACCGCAGCCCACCGGCACCGACCTCGGCGCCTACGGACCCGCAAGCCGACAGGCGGACCCAGCCACCCGCCGTACTCCCTTGTCGCTGCCTTTCGGAACCGCACCGGCTACGCAACCGCAGCGCGCGGAGATCAGGCGCCTACGCACCCGCAGCGCTCAGTCCTTCCGCAACCTCCGCGCAGAGGCCTGGATCCGCGCACTCAGGTCTTCCACCTCGTGGAGCACGTCCTGGGCGAGCCAGACCGGGGCCTTCCGGGAGCGGCGGGCGCGGGTGAGGATCTTGGCGGCGGTGGCGCGGTCGACGGCGTCCTGGGCGTCGGCCTCGGGGAGGCGGAGGCGGGAGGCGACGAGGTCGGCGTTGATGATCGGCTCCTCGGTGAGCAGGTCGAGGAGGCGGAAGAGGGGCTGGCCGGGGCGGGCCTCGGGGACGGTGGCGCCCCAGCGCTCGCGGACCTCCTGGACGTTCTTCGCGGTGGTCCAGGACTCGGCGGTGGCGATCCGGACGGCGGTGGCCATCATCGCGATGATCGTGCGGGCCCGGCCGTCGCGGTAGTCGTTGAGCGCGTCGAAGTAGGTCTCGCGGTGCGCGACCAGGGCCGAGGCGATCGGGACCGTCAGGTGGCGGGTCGAGCGGCGCCGGCGGAGCACGGCGTGGATGAGGGTGCGGCCGATGCGGCCGTTGCCGTCGATGAACGGGTGGATCGACTCGAACTGGGCGTGCACGATCGCGGCCTGCGCGACGGCGGGGATGTCCTCGCGGTTGGCGAAGGCGAACAGGTCGTCGAGGTAGGCGTCGACGGTCTCCGGCGGCGGGGGCACGTGGAGGGCGCCGATGGGGGAGTAGTCACTGCCGCCGACCCAGTTCTGCGTGGTGCGCAGCTGACCGGCGCGGTGCGCCTCGTCGGGGTGGCGGCGGAACAGCTCGCGGTGGGCGGTGATGATCGCCTCGCGTCGTACGGCGCGGTGGGAGTCCGCGTCGGTGATCATCGTCGCCAGCGCGCGGGTGGCCGAGGCCATCGATACCGCGGAGGCGTTGGCGCCGACGCCGAGCAGGGCGCGGCCGTAGTCGGCGAGGCTGGCGTCGACGTTCTCGATCTTGGAGGAGTCGACCGCCTCGGTGCGCAGCTGGAGGTGGTTGAGGGCGCTGAGGGTGCGGCCGTGGACCAGGTCGAGGTGGCTCAGGTCGCCGGCGCTCGCGGCCGTCATGGCGCCGAGCGTGCGGTCGAGCGGCAGCTCGAGGTCGCGGATGAACGGCGGCAGCGAGACGGTGACCTCCCGCAGCTTGCGGTCGGCGGCCGGCCCGCGGATGATCCGCTGGCGCCAGGGGCGGGTCTCGTACCGGTGCGGCTCCCAGTCGAGGGGCGTCGCGTCGTCCCCGGGCGCGGTCATGGCACCAGTCTGGCAGCACCCGGCGGCCCGCCCGTCCGGATTTCCGGTGGTCGTGGTCACTGTGCGAGGATTCTCTGTCGGTGTCGCGGACGCTTCTGCCACAGGGGAACCGTCGACCGCGTACCACCTCGATCCACTACTACCGCGGCTGACCTGTGGCACTCGCGAGGAGAATCATGAGCAACCCCAGTCCTGCCCTGGTCACCGAGCTCGGCAACGCTGCCAAGCGCGACGACATCCCCGACTTCCGCGCCGGTGACACCGTCAAGGTGCACGTGAAGGTCGTCGAGGGCAACCGGTCCCGCGTCCAGGTCTTCCAGGGCGTCGTCATCCGCGTCCACGGCTCGGGCGTCGGTCGCACCTTCACCGTCCGCAAGGTCTCCTTCGGCGTCGGTGTCGAGCGGACCTTCCCGCTCCACTCGCCGATCTTCGAGAAGATCGAGGTCGTCACCTACGGCGACGTGCGCCGCTCGAAGCTGTACTACCTGCGCAACCTGCGCGGCAAGGCCGCCAAGATCAAGGAGCGTCGCGAGGTCTGAGCCTCCGCTCGACGAAGCGCTCCACGAAGGCCCGACCGGTTCCGGTCGGGCCTTCGTGCATCTCACGGGCCCGGCCTGCCTAGACTCGACCCTCGTGACGACCGACGAGACCGACGGCTCCCCGGAGCGCCCCGAGGACGCCCCGGCCAGCGAGGGCAGCGGGTCCCGACGCAGCCACGCAGCGACCCGCAAGCACCTGCCCGTGTGGCAGGAGAGCATCCTGCTGCTCGCGGTCGCCCTCGGCCTCGCCATCGTGATCAAGGCGTTCTTCGTCCAGGCGTTCTACATCCCCTCGGAGTCGATGGAGCCCGGCCTGGTCGAGAACGACCGGATCCTGGTCCAGAAGGTGTCCTACTGGTTCGGCGGCAGCCCGCAGCGCGGCGACGTCGTCGTCTTCGAGGACCCGGGCGAGTGGCTCGGGCCGGCCGACTCCGCCGGCCCCACCGGCCTCGCCAGCCTGTTGTCGAAGGTCGGGCTCTACCCGACCGGCGGCCACCTCGTGAAGCGCGTGATCGGCACCGAGGGCGACATCGTCGTGTGCTGCGACGAGCAGGGCCGGCTCTCGGTGAACGGCAAGGCCATCGACGAGTCCGACTACCTCGGCCCCGACCCGGGCAGCTGCACCGCGCCGGTCGAGGACTGGGTCACCGAGCGCGGCTCGGCGCTGGCCCGGCCGTGCAGCTGGACCATCGGGCCGATCCCGGTCGGCAAGCTGCTGGTCCTCGGCGACAACCGCGGCCACTCCGCCGACTCCCGCGCCCACCTGTGCAGCGCCGACGAGGACCCGTGCACCCAGAGCCCCTGGGTCGACACCGACCTGGTGGTGGGCAAGGTCTTCACGCTGATCTGGCCGCGCGACCGCTGGCGCTGGATCAGCCGCCCCGAAGCCTTCGCCGACGTCCCCGACGCCCCGCCCGCCGACCTGGTCGAGAAGGCCGAGAAGGTCGACGCGCTGGGCCGGAGCTAGCGGGGTGGGCACGTGACGACGCTGCCCCGGGGAGCGACGGTACGACGCGACGCCGGCATCTACGGCTACGAGCGTGCCCTGCGTCGCCACGGCCTCGAGCCGGTCGCCGGCGTGGACGAGGCCGGCCGCGGGGCCTGCGCGGGCCCGCTGGTGGCCGGCGCCGCGATCCTGCCGCCCGGCAAGGCCGGGATCGTGCCCGGCCTCGCCGACTCCAAGCTGCTGACCGCCGCGTCGCGGGAGCGGTGCTACGAGCAGATCGTCAAGCGCGCCGTCGCCTGGTCGGTCGTGGTCATCCCGCACGAGGAGTGCGACCGGCTCGGCATGCACGTCGCCAACGTCGAGGCGCTGCGGCGCGCCGTCGCGAAGCTGGCCGTCGCGCCGTCGTACGTGCTGACCGACGGGTTCCCGGTCGACGGGCTCGGTGCCCCCGGCCTGGCCGTCTGGAAGGGCGACCGGGTGGCGGCCTGCGTGGCCGCCGCGTCGGTGCTCGCCAAGGTGACCCGCGACCGGCTCATGCTCGAGCTCGACGAGCAGTGGCCGGAGTACGACTTCAAGACCCACAAGGGCTACATCACCGCCACCCACACCGCCGCGCTCGAGCTGCACGGGCCCTCGCCGGTGCACCGGATGCGCTTCGTCAACGTGCGACGCGCGGCCGGGCTGGAGCCGCTCCCGTCCGCGTTGGCGGAGGACGGCTAGAGTCGGCCACGTGAGCGCCGAGGACCTCGAGAAGTACGAGACCGAGCAGGAGCTGAACCTCTACCGGGAGTACCGCGACGTCGTCGGCATCTTCAAGTACGTCGTCGAGACCGACCGCCGGTTCTACCTGTGCAACTCGGTCGACGTGAAGGCGCGCTCCGAGGGCACGGACGTCTTCTTCGAGGTGACCATCGCCGACGCCTGGGTGTGGGACATGTACCGCCCCGCCCGGTTCGCGAAGAACGTGAAGGTGCTGACCTTCAAGGACGTCAACGTCGAGGAGCTCGCCACCTCGGACATCGAGCTCCCCAAGAGCTGACCGAACGGACGGATCCCCCGGGACGAACGTCCCGATTCCGCCCCCGGGACTTGCGCGCAGGCCCCTCCAGGCCGATCCATGTATGTCAGGGCCGGCACCGGTCGGCCCTGCTGCGACACGGCATCGGGGGAGGGCGCCATGTGGCACCGGCGCGGCTGTGCCCGCGACGACCAGCGGGGAGCGGTCACGCTCGTCATGGTCGTGGTGACGGCAGTCCTCATGGTCGGCTCCGCCTTCGTCGTCGACATCGGGCTCCAGCGGGTCGCCCGCGCCGACATGCAGGCCGTCGCCGACCTGGTCGCGCTCGACCTCGCCCGCGAGCTCGACGGCCGCACCGTCGCGGAGCTCGCGCCGGTCCTGGACGAGGTGCTGGCCGAGAGCGCCGCGCGCAACGCCGACATCGTCGGCGAGGGCCCCGCCGACCTCGACTACGAGGTCGGCCACATGGACTCCTCCGGCTTCCAGCAGATGAGCTCCGGCGTCCCGTCGGCGGTCCGGGTCGTGGCCCACACCGAGGTGGCCTTCGCCTTCGCCTCGATCACCGGTGACGAGTCCGGGGATGCCACCCGCACCGCGGCCGCCGAGAGCTCCTCGACCGCCTGCTTCCGGCTGGGGTCCTTCGTCGCGGCGATCCGCAGCGGCGACAGCACCGTGCTCGCCCCGCTCAACGACCTGCTGGGCGTCAACCTCGACCTCGTCGGCTACCGCGGCCTCGCGCTCGCCGACGTGCGCCTCCTCGACCTCGCCGCCACGACGGTCATCGGCAGCCCGGAGCGCCTGCTCGGCGGCACCATCACGTACGCCGAGCTGGTGCTCGCCACGATCGAGGCGCTCTCGAACGAGCCGGAGGACAACGCGGTCGCCATCACCGCGCTGCACCGCATCGCGTCCTCCGCCGTCACCGCGTCGGTCGGCACCATCTCCCTCGGTGACGTCCTCAACGTCGCCCCCACCGACCGTGCGGCCCTCGGGATCGACCTCGACGTGCTCGACCTCGTCGCCTCGGCCCGGCTCTCCGACGGCGAGCACTTCATCGGCGTGCCGAACATCCAGGGCGGGGTCCCCGGCGTCGGGTTCCAGTTCACCGGCGGCATCACCCTCGTCGCCGCCGCCGAGCTCGCCTGCGGCGTGCCGAACTCCGCCCAGGCCGTCGCGGACACCGCCCAGCTCGACGGCACGCTCGGCATCAAGTTCACGAACATGCCCAGCCTCAACATCCCGGGCCTGGGCACCCTGCAGACCCCGAAGGGGAGCGGCTCCCTCGAGGTCGTGGCCGGCAGCGGCACCGGCCGGCTGGTCTCGCCGCCGCAGGTGCACTGCGGCGACGGGTCGGCAGTCGACCCCGCGACGTTCAGCGTGCAGGTCGCGAGCGGGCTGGCGTCGTACCAGCTGCACGCGGACGTCTCGGTCGCCGCCGAGGTGAAGCTCTCCAACCTGCTCGGCCTGGGCCTCACGAACGTCCTGACCAACCTGCTCGGCAACATCCTCGACCTCGGCAGCAAGATCTCGCTCGAGGTCGAGGTCCGGCTCACCATCGGCACGTCGAGCAGCGGCGGCGGCGGTCGTGCCGACCTGCGCCTGCCCCCGAACGACGAGACCCCCGTCTCCGTCGGTTCGGCGATGACCCTCGACGTGGCCTCCATCGTCCCGACGGTCACGTCGGTGAAGCTCAACGGCCAGGTGGCCCAGCTGCCCGCCGTCACCGCGATCACCGGCCCGATCCTCGAGGTGCTCACCACGTCGGGGAAGGGATTCGTGGAGAAGACGCTGACGCCGCTCGTCGAGAACATCAACCAGCAGTTCATCGGCCCCGTCGCGCGGATGGTGGGCCTGCGCCTCGCCGGCGCCGACGTGTACGCCGTGGGCGTCACCTGCGCGACTCCGCGCCTCGTGGGATGACTAGTACCAAAGGACTAGGCGAAATCCCCCGGCCGGGCAGAGTTACCCGGGATTCGTTCCCTCGTTGTGAACGCGAACACTATCCTCCGGACATCGCCACTCGGGGGCGTCATGGGAGCTTGAGGCGGGGAGGCCGGCCGATGAGGCGTGTAGTGCTGTGGGGGCGCGCTCGTGCGCGTGCACGAGGGCACGAGAGGGGTGCCGCCGCGGTCGAGTTCGCGCTGATCATGCCGATCCTGCTGCTCCTGGTCTTCGGCATCATCAGCTACGGCTACATGCTGAGCTTCCGCCAGGCCATCAGCCAGGCCGCCGCCGAGGGCGCCCGCGCGGCCGCGGTCGCCCAGCGTGACGCCGACCAGGTGCCTGCGGCGCTCGCGGCGCTCAACGACGCACTGGACAGCTACGGCGTCACCTGCAGCGGCAATTCGCTCAGCCGCAACGGTGACCCCGCCGGGTCGTGCGCGGTCGACGTCGCGACCTGTGCCGGCGAGGCCGCCTCGGTCCGCTGCGTCACCGTGACGATCAACTACGACTACGACGGCAGCCCGCTGCTGCCGGTGCCCGGCATGGGCATCGTGCTGCCCGACAACCTGAAGTACAGCGCCGTCGCGAGGGTCAGCTGATGGAGCGCCGGCTCCGCCGCGCCCGGGACGAGCGCGGCGTCGTCGCCGTCGTCATGGGCGTCGGGCTGACGCTCGTGCTGCTGGTGATCTCCGCCTTCGCGGTCGACCTCGGCATGCAGCGCACCGCCCGCCGCGACATGCAGGCCCTGGCCGACGTCGTCGCGCTCGACCTCGCCCGCAACCTCGACGGGCGCACCCGCGGTGCGCTGGCGGCCACCATGAACACCGAGATGGCCAAGAGCGTGGCCCGCAACAGAGACACCGTCGGCGCCGCACCGGACCTGAGCTGGGACCTCGGCAAGCTCGTCGACGGCGAGTTCGTGCCGGTCGCGAGCGGCGAGGTTCCGAACGCCGTGCGCGTCATTGCCGACACCTCCGTCGACTTCGCGTTCGACGGGATCACGGGCGTCGCGACCGGCGACGCACGTCGTACCGCCGTCGCGCAGTCCGAGGGCGGCGCCTGCTTCTCGATCGGGTCCTACGCCGCGCGCGTCAACACCGGCGCCTCGCCCATCCTCGGCCCGCTGCTGGGCGCACTGGGCAGCAACGTCAACGTCGGCGCGATCGACTACAACGGCCTCGCCAACGCCGACATCCAGCTGCTCGACCTGCTCGGCGCCAAGGTCGGCGCCGGCACGCTCGGCGCCCTGGTCGAGGGCGGCCAGCTGCTCAGCCTCGCCGACTTCTACCTGGCCACCGCCGAGGTGCTGGCCCAGCAGGGTCACGCCGCGTACGTCGGCCTCCTGCAGTCGATCGCGGTCGGCCTGGAGGACGTCAAGCTCAACGCCGGGGACCTGATCGACCTCGGCACCGGCGGCTCCACGGGCCTCGACGCGGGGCTCAACCTGCTCGACCTGGTCACGGCCGCAGCCGCCGCTGCCACCGGGCAGAACGCACTCACGATCCCGCAGGCGGCCGTGAACCTCGGACCGCTGGCCAACGTCGGTGTGAGCCTCTCGGCCATCGAGGCGCCTCGTCTGGCCTGCGGTCGGAAGAACCAGGTCACCGCCGAGTCGAGCCAGATCCAGGTCAACCTGTCGGCGAACGCGCTCAAGCTGGACCTCGCGCTGGTCGGGAAGACCGACATCAGCCTCAGCGGCTCGGTCAAGGTCGCGTCGGCCAAGGGGGCGTTGACCGACGTCCGCTGCTCGCCGAACACCGGGCTGAGCATCCGGGTCTCCGACGGCCTGCTCGACGTCGACCTGAAGCTCGAGATCACCGTCTACCTGCTCGGCATCCCGGTCGTGGGTGGCCCGATCACCATCAAGGGGTCGACCACGACCTCGGGGGTGGCGAACATCGAGATCACCAAGGACGGCGACTACGACATCCCGAACACGATCGGCTCGGGGACCGGCGGCCTCCCGGTGCTGACCGTGAACACCAACGCCATCAAGCTGATCGGGCTCCCCGTCGGTGTGGTCCTCGGCCCGATCATCAACGGGCTGCTGTCCGGGCTGGTGAACCCGCTGATCCAGAGCCTGGACACGGTGCTGCTCAGCCCGTTGCTCAACGCGCTCGGCATCGACCTCAGCGGCGCGGACATCTACAAGTTCCGCACCCCGAAGTGCGACTCGCCGAAGCTGGTCGGCTGACCCCACCCGTCACGCGGGTGCACTGAGCGTCCCGCCCACGCGCTGCTGCCTGTGGACGACGCCCGTCGTCCACAGGCGCGGCTCGTGGTCCTGTCCCGTCGTCGCCGGTCGGCGTGACGCTGGCGGGCATGACGACGACTGCGCAGGCCCGCAAGGCGATCGGGGCGTACGGCGAGGGCCGGGCCGCCCGCCACCTCGTGGAGCTCGGCATGACCGTGCTCGAGCGGAACTGGCGGTGCGCCGAGGGCGAGGTCGACATCGTCGCCCGCGACGGCACCACCCTCGTGGTGTGCGAGGTGAAGACCCGCACCAGCCTCGTCGCCGGCACGCCTCACGAGGCGGTCACCGACGAGAAGCTCGAGCGGCTCAAGCGGCTCGGCGAGCGCTGGGCCGCCGAGCACGACGTGACGCCGGACGGCATCCGGGTCGACCTGGTCGCGGTGATGCTGCGCCGCCGCGGCGCGCCCACCCTCGAGCACGTCGCCGGGCTCCTCTGATGGCGTTCGCGACGACCCGCTGCGTGGCCCTCGACGGGGCCCGTGGTCACCTGGTCGACGTCCAGGTCGACGTGTCGCCGGGGAAGGCCGACGTCGTGGTCGTCGGACGCGCGGGCGCGGCGCTGCGCGAGGGCCTGGACCGGGTGCGGATGGCCGTCGTCAACAGCGACCTCACCTGGCCCGCGGCGCAACGGACGACGATCCTGCTGTCGCCGGCCGACCTGCCCAAGTCCGGCACCCACTTCGACCTCGCCATGGCGGTGACGGTGCTGGCCGCGACCGGCCAGGTCGAGCACCGCCAGGTCGACAGGACCGCGTTCATCGGCGAGCTGACCCTCGCGGGCTGCCTCCGCCCGGCGGTCGGGGTCCTGCCGATGGGGATGGGGGGGGGCGCCCGCCGCCGGTGGGGTGCGCCGGGTGGTCGTTCCGGAGCCGCAGGTCGAGGAGGCGCGGATGGTGCCGGACCTGACCGTGATCGGCGTCCGCTCGCTCGCCCAGGTGGTCGCCGTGCTCGTCGGGGACCCGCTGCCGGACGCGCCACCGGTCGCCCCGGCCTCCGGCACGCACCTGGTGCAGTGGCGGGGTGCCGACCGGCTCGACGACCTCGACCTCGCCGACCTGCGCGGCATGCTCGACGAGAAGTACGCCGCCGAGGTGGCCGCCGCCGGCGGGCACGCCCTGATGCTGTCCGGCGCCAAGGGCTGCGGGAAGACCAGCCTCGCCGAGCGGCTGCCGACGATCCTGCCCGACCTCACGCCCGAGGAGTCCCTCGAGCTGACCGCGCTGCACTCGCTCGCCGGCGTCCTCGACCCGTCCTCCGGGATGGTCGTCCGGCCACCCTTCGCCGCGCCGCACCACGACGCCAGCAAGGTGAGCGTGATCGGCGGCGGCCACGGCCGGGTCCACCCCGGCGAGATCTCGCGGGCGCACTGCGGAGTCCTCTTCCTCGACGAGTTCCCGCTCTTCCGCGCCGACGTGATCGAGGCGCTGCGCCAGCCGCTGGAGAGCGGCGACATCACGATCGCGCGCCGCGACGAGTCGGTCACCCTGCCGGCCGGCGGGATGCTGGTCGTCGCGAGCAACCCGTGCCCGTGCGGCAACTACACCGCCAACAACCGCACCAACCGCTGCAGCTGCCCCGACCCGGTCCGGCGGCGCTACCAGGCGCGGCTGTCCGGGCCGATCGCCGACCGGATCGACGTGCTGCGCCACGTCCGGCCGGCATCGCCGTCGAGCCACGACCCGTTCCAGCCGGCCGAGCCGTCCGCGGCCGTCCGCGAGCGGGTCGCCGCGGCGCGGGCCCGACAACGGGAGCGGTTCGCCGAGCACGGCTGGCGCCTCAACGCACAGGTGCCGAGCCCGCGCCTCAAGGACACCTGGCCGGTCGCGGAGGAGGCGCGGCGGCTGATCGACAAGGAGACGCACGGCGGTCGGCTGAGCGCGCGGGGTGCGGTGCGCGTGCAGCGGCTGGCCTGGACGGTGGCCGACCTCCGCGCCGTCCGGCTCGAGCGGGACGTGACCCCGGGTGTCGAGGAGGTCGACGTCGCCCTACGGCTGCGGATGGGGCGGGCCCTCGACCTGAGCACCGTGCGTGGCGTGGAGGGCGCGGCATGAGCGAGGACGAGCGGCTGGCGCGCGCGACGATCAGCCTCGTCGCCGAGCCCGGCGACCTTCGTGCCCTCGGCCTGGCCAGGCAGCTCGGCCCGGGGGAGTTCCTGGCGGTGCTCCGCGACCACGCCGACCTGCGTGAGTCGTTCACCGCGGCGGCCGCCCGGCTCGCCACCGTCGACCCCGCCCGGGTGCTCGAGCGGGCCGCGGCCAGGGGGATCCGCTTCGTCGTCCCCGGGGACGAGGAGTGGCCCGACCAGCTCGACGACCTCGCCGGCGCGGGCGCCCTCCACGAGCGCGGCGACGTCCCGGTCGGCCTGTGGGTCCGCGGTCCGGGGAGGCTCGACCAGCTCGCCGGGGCGGTCGCGGTCGTCGGGTCCCGCACCTCGACCACCTACGGTGACGAGGTCGCCGGTGACGTGGCCGCCGTCGTCGGCGCCGCGGGGCGGGCGGTCGTCAGCGGCGGGGCCTTCGGCATCGACTACGCCGCCCACCGCGGCGCGCTCAGCGCCGGGGCGCCCACCGTCGCGGTGCTCGCCTGCGGGGTCGACCGGGTCTACCCGACCGCTCACCGCCCGCTCTTCGACCACCTCGCCGAGCACCACGCGATCGTCTCGGAGGCGCCCCCGGGGTCCGCGCCCTTCCGGATCCGCTTTCTGGCCCGCAACCGGCTCATCGCCGCGCTCACCCGTGGCACGGTGGTCGTGGAGGCGGCGCTGCGCAGCGGCGCGCTCAACACCGCGAGCTGGGCCGAGAGGCTCAGCCGGGTCGTGATGGGCACCCCGGGTCCGCTGACCAGTGCGTCGTCGGAGGGTGTGCACCAGCTGCTGCGCCGGGGCGGGGCGGCGCTGGTCACCGGCGGTGCCGACGTGCTCGAGCTCGTCGGGGCGGCGGGGGAGGCGCTGGTCGACGAGCCCCGGGCACCCGAGGCGCCCCGCGACCGGCTCAGCGTGCGGGCCCGCCAGGTCGTGGACGCCGTGCCCACGTCGGCCCCGGCGCCGTCCGCGTCGGTCGCCCGGGTCGCGGGCCTGGGCGTCGCGGAGGTCGACCAGGTCCTGCGCGCGCTCGCGTCCGAGGGGCTCGTCGAGCAGCTGCCGACCGGCTGGCGACTCACCGAGCGCGGGCGTCGGTGAGCCGGTTCCGGCTCCCTACGATGAGGACGTGAGCCCGTCCGACGCCGCGGCCGCCGTCGAGGCGGCCCTTCCCGAGTGGGCCGCCCGCCTGCTCGGGGACTACGAGCGCCACCTGGTCTCCGAGCGCGACCTCGCGAGGCACACGGTCAAGGCCTACCTCGGTGACGTCGGGAGCCTGCTCGACCACGCCGCCCGCCTCGACCTCGCTGGTCCGGCCGAGCTCGACCTGCGCACGCTGCGCAGCTGGCTCGCCCGGCAGCAGGCCTCGGGGCTGTCCCGCACGACGCTGGCCCGCCGCGCCACCGCGGCCCGGGTCTTCACCGGGTGGCTGGCTCGCACGGGCCGTGCCCCCGCGGACGCCGGCTCCGCGCTCGGGTCCCCGAAGCCGCACCGCACCCTGCCCGGCTTGCTGCGCGTCGACGAGGCGCGGGAGCTGATCTCCGCCGCAGCCGAGCTCGCCGACGACGGCAGCCCGCTCGGGCTGCGCGACGTCGCCATGCTCGAGCTGCTCTACGCCACGGGCGTCCGGGTCGGGGAGCTCTGCGCGCTCGACGTCGACGACGTCGACCGGGACCGCAACGTCGTGCGCGTCCTCGGCAAGGGTCGCAAGGAGCGGACCGTGCCCTTCGGGCGTCCCGCCGCGGAGGCGCTGGACCGGTGGACCTCCCACGGGCGGCCCGCGCTCGCGCGTCCCGGCTCCGGCCCGGCCCTCTTCCTCGGAGCCCGCGGTGGGCGGATCGACCAGCGTGCGGTGCGCACCCTGGTCCACCGCCGCCTCGCCGACGTGCCCGGCGCCCCCGACCTCGGACCGCACGGGCTCCGGCACTCGGCGGCGACCCACCTCCTCGAGGGCGGCGCCGACCTGCGCTCGGTCCAGGAGCTGCTCGGCCACGCCTCGCTGGCCACCACCCAGCGCTACACCCACGTCACCACCGACCGCCTCCGCCGGGCCTACCAGCAGGCGCACCCGCGGGCCTGAGGCCGGCCGGCAGCGGCCACGGCGCGTCCCGCCACAGCGGCAGCAGCCGCACCGGGCCGGCACCGACCAGGCGCAGCGGGTCCAGGTAGGTCTCCCCGCGCAGCCAGCCCCAGTGCAGGCAGGCCCGGGGGAAGCAGTGCGACCCGGCCAGCTCCAGGCGGCCGAGCGGCGCCCCGGCCGGCAGCAGGTCGCCCACCTCCACCGTCGCAGCGACCGGTTCGTAGGTCGTCCGGGTGTCCCCGTGGCTGACCGTGACCACCCCGCGTCCCGCGATCCGCCCGGCGAAGGCGACCCGGCCCGGCAACGCGGCGTGCACGACCTGCCCGGGGCGGGCGGCGAGGTCCACCCCGCGGTGCCCCGCGCCCCACGGCACTGCCGGTGGGTCGAACCGGTCGACCACCTCCGGCCGGGGGCGCAGGGGCCACTCGCCGACCGGGTCGTCGCCCGGAGCCGCGCGGCCGGGCGGGGCCGGGAGCAGGAGGAGCAGGAGGAGCGAGAGGGCTGTGAGCGCGAGCAGGACGAGGGCGGGACGTCGGGACGGGTGCACGGTGCGAGCGTGCGCCCCGGCGCCGGTGGTGACCGGGTCCCGGGGGAGCGGGTTGTGGACGACGCGCCGACGGACCCCGTCCTGTGGACGGCTCCCGGCCGCAATTGGGCCGGGAGAGGCGTCACGCCGTAGGCTGAGCAGTACCGGTCCGCCTGGACCGGAATTCGCTCGTCCGCTGACCACGACGGGGTCTCTCCTGGAGAACCGGCCCCGATCGCCCGTGGGCGTCGATCCTCAGTCCGCACGATCCTCCGGGTCGGGCGGTCGGATCGCGTGCAGACGACAGGACCAACTGAAATGAAACAGGAGAAATCATGGCTGTCGTGACCATGCGCCAGCTCCTCGAGAGCGGCGTCCACTTCGGACACCAGACCCGTCGCTGGAACCCGAAGATGAAGCGGTTCATCCTCACGGACCGCAACGGCATCTACATCATCGACCTGCAGCAGTCGCTGGCCTACATCGACCGCAGCTACGCCTTCGTCAAGGAGACCGTGGCCAAGGGCGGCACGATCATGTTCGTCGGCACGAAGAAGCAGGCCCAGGAGGCGATCGCCGAGCAGGCGACCCGCGTCGGCATGCCCTACGTCAACCAGCGCTGGCTGGGCGGCATGCTCACCAACTTCTCGACCGTGCACCAGCGGATCAACCGCCTCAAGGAGCTCGACGAGATCGACTTCGACGACGTCGCGGGCAGCAGCCGCACCAAGAAGGAGCTGCTGCAGATGCGCCGCGAGCGCGACAAGCTGAACAAGTCGCTCGGCGGTATCCGCGAGATGACCCGCACCCCCTCCGCGGTGTGGATCGTCGACACCAACAAGGAGCACCTCGCCGTCGAGGAGGCGCGCAAGCTGCGCATCCCGATCATCGCGATCCTGGACTCCAACTGCGACCCCGACGACGTCGACTTCCCGATCCCGGGCAACGACGACGCCATCCGCGCGGTGGGCCTGCTCACCCGCGTGATCGCCGACGCCGCCGCCGAGGGCCTCATGGCCCGCTCCGGTGCCGGTTCGTCGAGCCCGGCTGCGCAGGAGCCGCTGGCCGAGTGGGAGCGCGAGCTGCTCGAGGGTGCTGAGAAGCCCGCCGAGGCGCCCGCCGCCGACGCTGCCGAGGCCCCCGCCGCCGAGTCGGCCGAGACCCCCGCCGCCGAGGCCCCCGCCGAGGAGGCCTCCACCGAGGCCGCCGACGCCCCGGCCGAGGCCTGAGCGACCACCACACTCCTTCCAGAGAGCGAAGAGGATCCATGGCTTTCACTGCTGCTGACGTCAAGAAGCTCCGCGAGCTGACCAGCGCCGGAATGATGGACTGCAAGAAGGCGCTCGACGAGACCGACGGCGACTTCGACAAGGCCGTCGAGCTGCTCCGCGTCAAGGGCGCGGCCAAGGCTGCCGCCCGTGGCGCCGAGCGGGAGACCTCCGCCGGCCTGGTGGCCAACGCGGGTGGTGCGCTCATCGAGCTGAAGTCGGAGACCGACTTCGTCGCCAAGAACGAGGACTTCATCAAGGCCGCGCAGCAGATCGCCCAGGCGGTCGACGCTGGCAAGGCCACCGACACCGAGGCCGCCAAGGCGCTGCCGCTGGGCGACAGCACCGTCGGCCAGGTCGTCGAGAACCTCGCCATCACCATCGGCGAGAAGATCGAGCTCGGCGGCGTCGCGTACTTCGACGGCCCCGTCGCGGTCTACCTGCACAAGCGTGCCGCCGACCTGCCGCCGGCCGTCGGCGTCATGGTCGAGTACGAGGGTGACGAGGCTGCCGCCCGCGGCGCCGCGATGCAGATCGCCGCGCTCAAGGCGAAGTACCTCACCCGCGACGAGGTCCCCGCGGACATCGTCGAGGCCGAGAAGGACGTCCTGACGAAGAAGACGATCGAGGAGGGCAAGCCCGAGGCTGCTGTCGCCAAGATCGTCGAGGGCCGTCTCAACGGCTTCTTCAAGGAGATCGTCCTGCTCGAGCAGGAGTCCGTCTCGGAGTCGAAGAAGACGGTCAAGGCCGTCCTCGACGAGGCCGGCACCACGGTCAAGCGGTTCGCCCGCTTCGAGGCCAGCGTCTG
>NZ_VLJQ01000078.1:15188-42699 GCF_007829375.1 Nocardioides sp. J9
CCCCGGCCCAGGGACAGGTGTGTCGGTGGCGCCTGCCTCCGCGGGCGCGGTTCGCTCAGGTGAAGGAGATGTCAGGTGGGACTCATCCAGGCTGCGATCGGCGCCGTCGGCGGGACGCTCGGCGACCAGTGGCTCGACTTCTACGGGGTCCCGGACGGGGTCTCGTCCACCACGGCGGTCTTCCCGGCCGTCGCGAAGGGCCAGAACGCCGGCCGCGGCAGCAACACCCGCGGCTCCGAGGGCGTCATCACCAACGGCTCCAAGATCATCGTCCCCGAGGGCTACGGCCTGGTCCTGCTCGAGGACGGCGCCTTCACCGGCTTCGCCGCCGAGCCGGGCGCCTACATCTGGAACTCCGACGAGCCGGCCTCGCAGTCGGTGTTCTCCGGTGGCGGCCTCGTCGACTCGGTCATCAAGCAGTCGTGGGAGCGGTTCAAGTTCGGCGGGCGCCCCTCGGCGCAGCAGAACGCGGTCTTCGTCACCCTCAAGGAGCTGCCGAACAACAAGTTCGGCACCCAGTCGGAGATCTACTGGGACGACGCCTTCCTCAACACCCAGGTCGGCGCCATCACCCGCGGCACCTACACGCTGAAGATCACCGACCCCCTGACGTTCATCCGGAACTTCGTGCCGGCCGAGGTCATCGGCGGCCACCGGACCTTCGACTTCACCGACATCGACAACCCGGCCGGCGAGCAGCTGTTCAACGAGGTCGTCGGGTCGCTGGCGCCGGCGTTCTCGATGTACACCAACGACCCCGCCAAGGGGAACCGGATCACCCGCCTGCAGCAGGACTCGATCGGGTTCGCCCAGTCGCTGTCGGCCGCGGTGGAGCAGAACTACCAGTGGCGCACCGACCGCGGCCTGGAGATCGTGAAGGTGGCGCTCGTCGCCATCGAGTACGACGCCAACACCCGCGAGCTGCTCAAGAACGTCCAGCGTGCCGACGCCCTGTCCGGCTCGCGCGGCAACTCCAACCTGCAGGCGTCCGTCGCCGCGGGCATCGAGTCGGCCGGTGAGAACGCGGGCCCCGGCGGCCTGATCGGCATGGGCATGGCGACCGGCGGCATGGGCCTCGGTGGCCTCCAGCAGCCGGCCACGCCGCAGCAGGCCCCGGCCCAGCAGGCGCCCGCGCAGCCGGCCGCCCCGGCCCAGCCCGCGGCCCCGGCGGCCGACGACCCGATGACGGTCCTCAAGCGCGCCAAGGAGATGCTTGACGCCGGGCTGATCACCCAGGAGGACTACGACGCCGCGAAGGCCAAGGCTCTGGGACTCTGACCCGCCGAGCACGACGGACGCCGAGATGACGCAGGAACCCGCGGAGCCGAAGCAGCCGACCTTCGACGGTCCGCCGCTCTCGCTCGAGGAGGAGCTGGCAGCCGCGAGGGCGGCAGCCGAGGGAGGGGACCAGGACGCCCCGAGCATCGAGACGGTCAACGAGTCGCTCAGGGACGGACTCAACCGTTGCCCCAAGTGCGGGTCGACGGACGTCCGGCTGCGGGGCTCGACCGGGATGCTGGTGTGCCTGTTCTGCCGCAACGAGTGGCAGGAGGCACGCGTCGAGGAGGAGTTCGGCCTCGGCGAGGGCATCGACACCCTCGAGGGCACGGTGGTCGCCAGCGGTGCCCAGGACATCCAGGCCGACGTCGCGGACGTGCTCACGTTCAAGTGCGAGGCGTGCGGGGCCGAGGTCGTCGTCGACACGAAGAGCTCCCTCAACGCCCGGTGCCACTGGTGCCGGCACACGCTCAACGTCAACCAGCAGATCCCGAACGGTGCCGTGCCCGACGCCGTCCTGCCGTTCCGGCTGACCAAGGACGAGGCGGTCGAGAAGATCCGGGAGTTCGCCTCCTCGCGCCGGCTGTTCGCCCACCGGCGGTTCAAGAAGGAGTTCGTGCCGGAGAACGTGCTCGGCGTCTACCTGCCCTACCTGGTCATCGACGCCCGCGCCGAGACCGAGTACTGGGGCAAGGGCGAGGTGCAGACCCGGCGCTGGACGGAGAAGCAGGGTGACAACCGGGTCACCTACTACGCCGCCGACGTCTACCAGGTGCATCGCCAGGTCGCCTTCACCGTCGACGACCTCACCGTCGAGGGGTCCTCGGAGCGCGCCCAGATCGGCCCGGCCAACACCAACAACATCATCAACACGATCCTGCCGTTCGACACGAAGAACGCAGTCCGCTGGAACGCGAGCTACCTCGTCGGCTTCACCAGCGAGAAGCGCGACCTCAACGTGGACGCGGTCACCCCGGTCCTCGAGGACCAGCTCCTCTCGATCGGGCGCTCGCAGGTGCGCGGCTCGCTCGGCCGCTTCGACCGGGGGGTGCGCTGGGAGCAGGAGAAGGTCGACGTCGCCGGCTCCCGCTGGGTCTCGATGTACCTGCCGGTCTGGCTGTACTCCTACCAGCAGGAGAGCAACGGCCTGCTGCACTACATCGCGGTCAACGCGCGGACGGGGGAGACGATGGGCAGCATCCCGGTCTCGCAGCCCAGGCTGGTGCTGGCGGCGTTCACGGTCGGCACCTTCCTCGAGGGCATCGCCGGCGCGATCCTGGTGGCGACGGCATGATCCCGGAGATCCTCACGCAGCTGCTGGTCCTCGCCGACGGGGACGACGCCCCGCTGTGGCTGCTCGCCGCCGGCCCCGCCGGTGCCGTGGGCACCTACTGGCTGATCTACCGCTACTACCGGAACACCGACAAGTCGCACCAGTACGAGCGGGACACGATCATCGAGGCCCAGCCCGTCCAGGGCGGCGAGACGAAGGTCCACCACATCTCCCGCACGCGGGACTCCGACATCGACGGGGACAACAAGGACAAGTTCCGGGTCCGGGTGCAGCGCCAGCGATGACCGGCCCCGGAGCGGGGACCCGCCGGCTGCTCGGGCCGTTGCTGGCGGTGCTGCTCGTCACGACGGCCTGCACCGGTGCGCGTTCCGACGAGCCCCACGGGGCCGCCGCCGGGCCGACGGGCTACGTCGCCGGCCCCTACGAGGTGCGCCCCGGCGTCGTCCTCGGCACCCCGGTCGACGACCCGGACACCCAGGCGGCCGAGCACCCCGTCGTCGCGCGCCTGCTCGAGCTGGTCGCGCGCACGCCGCCGGGGGAGAGGATCCGGATCATCACCCGGTCGTTCTCGTTGCGCCCCGTGGCCGACGCCCTCATCGACGCCCACGAGCGCGGCGTGGCGGTCCAGGTGATCGCGAACCGCCACGCGTCGAAGGACTTCAAGGCGGTCGCGAGGATGAAGGAGGCGATCGGCACGAGCCGGCGCAAGGAGTCCTTCATCTACCTCTCCCGCGGGTCCGGGCGGGGGCCGAGAACGGCGACCCACCAGAAGACGTGGACCTTCACGAAGGTCGGCGACTCCCGACGGGTGGTGGTGGTCGGCTCGGCCAACCTGTCGTACTACTCCACCCAGCAGTACAGCGACATGTACGTCTTCGTCGGCCGCCGCGACGTCTGGCGGGTGTTCGACCGCGACTTCCGCGACCAGGTCGGCCTCGAGCCGCCCCGCGGACCCGGCTACGCCCCCGTGCTGGGCCGGCACCGGGTGTGGTTCTTCCCCGGCTGGGACCTCGACACCGACCCGGTGCAGGCCGTGCTGCGCGACCTGCCCGCCCGCGGCACCCACCTGCGGTTCGCGATGTACGCCTGGCACGGCGAGCGCGGACGCCGGATCGCGGAGATCGTCGCCGCCAAGGCCCGGGCCGGGGCACGGGTCCAGGTGATCGCGCTCAACATCGGGCGCGAGATCGTCCGCGTCCTGCGCGACGCCGGCGTCGAGGTGCACAGCGCGGCGTACGACGACGGCGACGACGTGCACAGCAAGCTCAGCCTGCTGAGCTGGACCGACGCGGACGGGACCCCGCACCGGCACGTGCTCACCGGCAGCGACAACTTCGGCACCCCCTCGCTGCCGCGCGACGAGGTGGTCGTGGACATCGACGCCACCGGCAGGCGGTCGTGGGCCCGTTACGTGCGCTGGTTCGACGGCATGATCGAGCGCGCCGTCGCGGAGGGGCACTGATAGCCTCGGGACCGCTCCCACCCACCGACTGGAAGGACCCTGGTGCCCGGTTACAAGCGAGTCCTGCTGAAGCTCTCGGGCGAGGTCTTCGGTGGCGGCAAGGTGGGCGTCGACCCCGACGTCGTCCAGGCGATCGCCCGTGAGATCAAGGCGGTCGTCGACGCGGGTGTCCAGATCGCCGTGGTGACCGGGGGCGGCAACTTCTTCCGGGGCGCCGAGCTCCAGCAGCGCGGCATGGACCGCGTGCGCGCCGACTACATGGGCATGCTCGGGATCGTCATGAACTGCCTCGCGCTCCAGGACTTCCTGGAGAAGCTGGGCGTCGAGACCCGCGTGCAGACCGCGATCACGATGGGCCAGGTCGCCGAGCCCTACATCCCGCGCCGGGCCATCCGCCACATGGAGAAGGGCCGCGTCGTGATCTTCGGCGCCGGCATGGGCATGCCCTACTTCTCCACCGACACGGTGGCCGTGCAGCGGGCCCTCGAGAGCAAGTGCGACGTGGTGCTGGTGGCCAAGAGCGGCGTGGACGGTGTCTACAGCGCCGACCCCCACGTCGACCCGACCGCCACCAAGTTCGACGAGATCAGCTACGACGAGGCCATCGCACGGGGACTGCGGATCATGGACCAGACGGCCTTCGCCCTCTGCGGCGAGAACAAGCTCCCGATGATCGTCTTCGGCATGGAGCCCGAGGGCAACATCCTCCGCGTGGTCCGGGGTGAGAGGATCGGCACGCGGGTCAGCGCGGGCTGACGCCTCCACGGGCTCGCCCAGAGGCTCGATCGACGGGCTCGACCAACAGGTGTGACCAGCAAGAAGGAGAACCGGTGATCAACGACATCCTCAACGAGGCCGACCAGAAGATGGGCAAGTCGGTCGACGCGACCCGTGAGGAGTTTGCGGCGATCCGGGCCGGCCGGGCGCACCCCAGCATGTTCAGCAAGATCATGGTGGACTACTACGGCACGCCGACGCCGCTGCAGCAGCTCGCGTCGTTCACGGCCCCCGAGCCCCGCATCATCATCGTCTCGCCCTTCGACGTCGGCGCGCTGAACAACGTCGAGAAGGCGATCCGCGACTCCGACCTCGGCGTGAACCCGGCCAGCGACGGCAAGCAGCTGCGCTGCGTGTTCCCGGAGCTGACCGAGGAGCGCCGCCGCGAGTTCATCAAGCTCGCCAAGGAGAAGGCCGAGGGCGGCAAGGTCGCCGTGCGCCAGGTGCGCCAGAAGGCCAAGCAGAACCTCGAGCGCCTCGAGAAGGACGGCGAGGTCGGCAAGGACGACGTCACCGGCGCCGAGAAGCGCCTGGACGGCCTCACCAAGAAGCACACCGACCAGATCGACGAGCTGCTCAAGAACAAGGAGGCCGAGCTGCTCGAGGTCTGATCCTCGAGCCGCTCCACTTCCATGTCGACGTCGCCGTCGTCTGACCCGTTCGTGCCCGGCACCGCCCCCCAGAAGGACCACGGCCGGGCCGGCCGCGACCTCAAGGCCGCGGTCGCCTCCGCCGTCGTCCTGCTGAGCGCGGTCGCCGCGTCGCTGCTCTTCTGGAAGCCCGCCTTCATGGTGATCGTCGCGATCGCCGTGGTGGTCGCGGTCTGGGAGCTGCGCAAGGGCCTGCTCGCCAAGGACATCGACCTGCCGGAGCAGCCGCTCATGGTGGGCGGCGTCGTCATGGTCGTTGTCGCCTACCTGTACGGCTCGGCTGCGCTGGTGACCGCCACCGCCGTCAGCGCGCTGGTCATCATGCTGTGGCTGCTGCGCCGCGGCGTCGACGGCTACGTCAAGAACGCCACCGCATCGGTCTTCGCGCTCGTCTACCTGCCCTTCCTGGGCTCCTTCGTGGCGCTGATGCTGGCCGAGGGCGGTCGCACCGGCGGCGGCCTCGACGACGCCGGCGTGCAGGGCATCATCACGTTCATCCTGGTCACGATCGCCTCCGACATCGGCGGGTACGTCGCCGGCGTGCTCTTCGGCAAGCACCCGATGGCGCCGGTGATCTCGCCCAAGAAGTCGTGGGAGGGCTTCGCCGGGTCCGCGATCGCCACGGTCGGTGCGGGTGTCGCCCTCGTCGTGTGGCTGCTCGAGGGCGAGTGGTGGATCGGCGTCGCGCTCGGCCTCATCGCCGTCGTGATGGCCACCCTGGGCGACCTGTGCGAGTCGGTCATCAAGCGCGACCTCGGCATCAAGGACATGAGCCAGGTGATCCCCGGCCACGGCGGCCTGATGGACCGTCTCGACTCACTGCTCGCGACGATCGCCCCGATCTGGCTGCTCCTGCACTACGGCATCTTCACCTGATCCGTCAGCCGAGCCGCCGCGCCACCTCGCCCAGCGCGGTCATCGCCGCGCGCAGCTGCTCGTCGGTGACGTACGGCGCAGGGCCGAACCTCAGGTGCCGGCTCCGGCTGTCGGTGTGCACCCCGGCAGCGGCCAGCCCCTCCTGCAGCTGCGCCGCGCGGTCGGAGAGCACGGCCAGGAACCCGCCGAAGGCCTCGGCCGGCGCCTCCCGGTCCCGGGTGGCGAGGTCGTCGGGCAGGTCCAGCTCGTCGAACGCCTCCACGAGCAGGCCGCGCTGGTGCAGCGAGCGCTCGCGCAACGCCTCGGGCGTGAGACCGTGCTCGTCGAAGAAGTCGAGCGCCCGCGCGGCCCGGTAGTGGCTGGTCGGGTCGTAGGTCGCCCCGGCGAACGCGGCCCCGGCGGCGTACGCGACCCCACCGGGAGGCGCGCCGGCCAGGTCGCCGAACTCGGCGTACCAGCCGGTGACGACCGGTCGCAGCCCGGCGGCGTGCGGCGGCACCCGGAGGAAGCAGTTGCCCTCGCCCAGCTGGAGGTACTTGTAGCCGCCGCCGACGACCCACGCCTCGGCCAGGCCGGCCCGGGGGAGGGAGAGCGGCACGACGCCGAGCTGGTGGTAGGCGTCGACGAGCAGCTCGGCGCCCCGGCGCTCGCAGGCGGCGGCGAGCTGGTCGAGGCCGGGCACGAGGCGGGAGGTCTCGAACAGGACCGAGGAGACCACCACCGCGGCGGTCCGGTCGTCGACCTCCGCCGCCAGCCGCTCGGCGAGGGACTCGACCGGCCCGGCCGGGACCCGGACCACGTCGAGGCCGGCCTCGGCGAGCCGGGCGAGCTGGCGGCGCGCGGAGTGGAACTCGCCGTCGGTGGTCACCAGCCGGGGGCGCCGGCCCAGGTCGAGGGCCGAGAGGAAGCGCACGACGAGGTCGTGGGTGCTCGCGGCGAGCGCGACCTCGCTGCCGGGGTCGTCGAGCAGCGTGCGGACCCCGGCCCGCAACCGGTCGCCCTTCGCCGCGGCGCGCTCCCACTTGCGGTCGACCTCCGAGGCGGCGTCGTCCCACGCCTCGATGACCGCGTCCCGGGCGACGTCGGGCCAGGCCTGGTGGGAGTGCCCGGTCAGCAGGAGCCGCTCGCAGACACGGAACCGGGAGTAGTGGGCGGCGAGCTCGGCGGGGGCGATCACATCCGGCTCCGGATCGCCCAGAGGTCGGGGAACAGCTGCGTGGTCACCGTGCCCCACAGGTAGGCCGCACCGGCCGAGCCGCCAGTGCCGGGCTTGGCGCCGATGGTCCGCTCGACCATCTTCACGTGGCGGTAGCGCCACTCCTGCAGGCCCTCGTCGAGGTCCACGAGGCGCTCCGCGACCTGTGCCGCGCCGCCGTCGTCGGCGTAGGCGGCCAGCAGCAGGTCCTGGACCTGCGGCGAGGGCTCCCACGGCGCGGTGAGGTCACGCTCGAGCGCGGCCGTCGGGACGTCGTACCCCTGGGTGGCGAGGTAGCGCAGGAAGGAGTCGAAGACCGACGGCCGGGCCATGGCCGCGGCGATCCGCTCCCGGCCCGGGCTGCCCTCCGGGTAGTGCTGGAAGACCCGGTCGTCACGGCGGCCGAGGGTGGCCTCGAGCTCGCGGAACTGCTCGGACTGGAAGCCGCTGACTGGAAGCCGCTGGAGGCGTCGAGACGGCCACGGAAGCTCGTGAACTGGCGCGGCGTCATGGTCTCGAGGACGTCGACCTGGGCGACCGCGACCTTCAGGATCGCCAGCACCCGGCCCAGCGTGTGCAGGGCCCGGGGCGTGTCACCCGCCTCCAGCCGGGCCTGGAGCCCGCCCAGCTCGTGGAGCATCTGCTTGAACCAGAGCTCGTAGACCTGGTGGATCACGATGAAGAGGAGCTCGTCGTGCTCGTCCGAGCGGGGGTGCTGCGCGGCGAGGACGTCGTCGAGGGCGAGGTAGCTGCTGTAGGTCAGCGCTGGGTGCTGATCGGTCACCTCACTACTGTCACAGGTCGCCCCAGAGGACGGCCAGCACGACGCGCTGGGGCCGGGGCGGATACGATCGGCCGGACATGAGCGAGGGAATCGGCGACCGCACGCTGGCGGACGAGACGGACGGCGCGGCCGCGGGGTCCCGCCGGCCGGACTGGTTCCACCGCGGGCACCCCGTCTTCTTCCCGCTCGCCGGCTTCTTCACCGGCATGGCGTCGATCATCGTGGTCCCCGGCCTGTACGCCGCCGTCATCAAGAGCATCGCCGGGTACGAGCGCGCGGAGGAGCTGTTCCCCTTCGTGCTCCTGCTGCTGGTCGTGCCGATCGCGATGCTGGTGCCGCCCCGGACCCGCCGGTTCGCGCGGTACATGCTGCTGGGGATGGTCTCCACGATCATCGTGGTCGGGGGAGTCGCCGCCGCGGTCCTGTGGTTCCTGCTCAAGAAGGACGCCTGACCCGCACGATTCGGCCTGCCACCGCCGGGGTGGGACAATCGAGGAGATGTCCGACCAGCCCGCGGCCGCCCCGACGCCGCTTCCCCTCGTCCTCGCGGAGCCGCGTGGGCGCAAGAAGCCTCCCCGCCACCTGGCGGACCTGACGGTCGACGAGCGCAAGGACCTCCTGGTCGAGATGGGCCTGCCCGGCTTCCGGGCCAGGCAGGTCGCGACCCACTACTTCTCCCGCCTCGTCGACGACCCGGAGCAGATGACCGACCTGCCCGCCGGGCAGCGTGCGGCGCTGGTCGAGGCGCTCCTGCCGGACCTGATGACCTCGATCCGCGAGCAGACCGCCGACAAGGGCAAGACCGTCAAGACGCTGTGGAAGCTCTTCGACGGCTCCCTCGTCGAGTCGGTCCTCATGCGCTACAAGGACCGGGCCACGATCTGCATCTCCAGCCAGGCCGGCTGCGGCATGGCGTGCCCGTTCTGCGCGACCGGCCAGGGCGGCCTGCAGCGCAACATGTCCACCGCCGAGATCGTGCACCAGGTCGTGGTCGGTGCCCGCGCGATGGCGAACGGCGACGTGGCGGGCGGCCCGGGCCGACTCTCGAACGTCGTGTTCATGGGCATGGGCGAGCCGCTCGCGAACTACAAGGCCACCCTCGGCGCCGTACGACGCCTCACCGAGCCGGCGCCGTCCGGGCTCGGCCTCTCGGCGCGCCACGTCACCGTCTCCACGGTCGGACTGGTGCCCCGGATCCGGCAGCTCGCCGGCGAGGGCATCCCGGTGACCCTGGCCCTGTCGCTGCACGCGCCCGACGACGAGCTCCGCAACGACATCGTCCCGATCAACACCCGGTTCTCCGTGGCCGAGACGGTCGACGCAGCCTACGAGTACTTCGCGAAGACGGGTCGCCGGGTCTCCATCGAGTACGCCCTGATGAAGGACATCAACGACCAGGGCTGGCGCGCGGACCTGCTCGCCGACGTGCTGTCCGGCGACGGCCGTGGCACCGGCTGGGTCCACGTCAACCCGATCCCGCTCAACGAGGTGCCCGGCTCCCGGTTCACCCGCTCGCGCGAGGACGACATGGACGAGTTCGTCCGCCGCCTCACCGCCCGGGGCATCGCGACCACGCTGCGGGACACCCGCGGCAGCGACATCGACGCGGCCTGCGGCCAGCTCGCCGCCTCGCAGTGACGCCCCTCAGCTGAGGGGGTTCGGGACCAGCAGCTCCACGTTGCGGTCCTCCGGCGCCCCGGACCCGTCGGAGTGCTCGTGCCAGTCGTTGGCGGCGAGCTCGCGGGCCAGGCCGGCCAGCTGCTGGGCGTTGGCGGTGCCGGCGCCCGTGGACGCCGGGCCGGAGTGGTCGACCATCGTGGTGAAGATCGACAGGGTGCCGTCGGCGTTGTCGGCCAGCTCGATGATCCGCGCCTGCTGCGGCCAGTCGATGTGCGAGGCGGTCGTGATCTCCCACAGCCCGCCGCCGCCCGGACGGGTGCGGGGCGTGATCTTGTTGCGATGGGTGTGGCCGTTGATCCACGCGACCACCTGCGGGCGGGCGAGCAGCGCGTCGAGCACCGCGCCTCCCGTGACCCGCGGCTCCAGGTTGCCGCCGGTCGCGATGAGCGGGTTGCCCATCGTGTCGGAGGTGTGGTGGCTGAAGACCATCACGACCTTGTCGGTGGACTGGTCGAGCAGGTTCGTCAGCCACGCGAACTGGGTCTGGTCGAGCGAGCCGTCGGCGTACCCGTTCGGGTTGACGGTGTCCATGGCGACGAACCGGACGTCACCCTTGTCGAAGTGGTAGTACGCCGTGCCCTTCTGCCGGTTCGTGGTCGTGAAGCCGTGGCCGAAGGGCTGCCCACCCATCGCGAAGTGCTGCTCGACGACCTGCTTGCGGGTCAGCAGGCGGCGGTTCAGGTCGGGCTGCACGACGCGGACGACGGTGTTGAGGGCGCCGCCGAGGAGGTTGGTGAGCAGGGCCGCCGGGTTGGTCATCAGGTCGTCGAGCAGCTGGGCCGGGTGCAGGCCGAGCGGCGGCGAGATGATCTTCAGCGAGCCGAGCGCGAGCAGGTTGAGCTGCAGCGTGCTGGTGGGGAAGTTGCCCTGCACCAGGCCGTCGTGGTTGCCGAAGACGGAGTACCACGGGATGTCCAGGCCCTCCGCCGCGAAGGAGCGGCGGGCGGCGTCGAGCAGGCCGGGGACGACCGGGAAGCCGTGCTCGGCGCGGGGGCGGTCGGCCGGCTTGCCCGCGGGGCTGCCGTGCGGGTGCCAGTACCCGAGGTCGTAGGTGGCCGGGTTGCTGTCCGCGACACCCTCCCACTTGTTGGGGTTGCCGGAGTCGACCCTCACCGTGCCGCCGTTGAGGATCCCGATGTTCCAGCGGACCTCGTTGAGCTGGGAGTTGTCGGAGTTGTCGCCGGTCTGGATGGCGAGCGCGAGCGGCTTGCCGGTGACCGGGCCGGTCGCGATCCGGTTGATCGCGCGGACCATCGAGTCGGAGACCTGGCCGGCGAGCATCTCGTGCGCGCGGTACGACGACGTGAACAGCCCGACGCCGGGGAGCGGGCTGGGGTCGTCGAGCCGGTCGGTCCACTCCAGGCGCAGCGGCGACTGCGCGTCGACGATGTGGATGTCGCTGAGCTGGACGAAGGCGATCATGCCCTGCCGGGCGCGGCCGGGCGCCGCCGCGACGCCGAGGCCCGGGCGGACCGTGTGCGCCTCCCCGGTCACGGAGATCACCGGACGGTAGCCGCCCGGACCGGGGGCACCGGTGGCGAAGGTCTGCTGCACGGTCGAGCCCTGCGCGCTCGCCGCCGAGCGCAGCACGCCGGGGAGCGCGGTGGCCGCCGCAGCGAGGCCTCCCGCGGCGATGGTCTTGCGGATCAGGTCACGACGAGAGATCTCCACGGACCAGCAACGACCCTTGCATGACCTGGGTCACGTGTGGTTTCCGGCGAACAGCTCGGCCGCCTCCTCGACGGTGTCGACGAGGTGCACGTGCTCCTCCATCGCCCGGCCGCGGGCCAGCGCCTGCAGCAGCGGCCACGCCGGCAGGGTCTGGGTCCAGTAGGTCTTCCCGACCAGCACCATCGGCGCGACCTCGTCCTCCGGTGCGTAGTAGTTCTCGCACGCGTCCTGGAAGACCTCCTGCACCGTGCCGCCGGCGCCGGGCAGGAACACGATCCCGGCGTCGCAGACCTGCAGCAGGATCGCCTCGCGCAGCGCGTTGCGGAAGTACTTCGCGACGTCGGTGGCGAACAGGTTCGGCGGCTCGTGGCCGTAGTGCCAGGTCGGCACACCGAGGGAGGGGGTCGGCTCGGGGCTGAGCTCCAGCGCGTGCCGCGCCGAGGAGACCCAGCCGTCGATCGACGGCCGGAACGACGGTACGACGGACACCCGGTCGAGCGCCTCGGCGAGTGCCTCCTCGGGCAGGCCGGCCATCCGCCCGCCGAGGTTCGCCGCCTCCATCGCGCCCGGACCCCCACCGGTCGCCACCACGTGCTGCACACCGAGGAGCCGTCCGAGGCGCGCGGCGTCGGCGTACGTGGGCGTCCCGCGGTCGGCGGCGTGCCCGCCCATCACCCCGACGAGCGAGCGCTCGGCGACCCACGCGGCGAGCGCGGTGTCGATCGCCTGGTCGTGCAGCACCTCGGCCAGCGCCTCGGCGGGCCCGCACGAGGAGCGAGCCCAGGCGTAGGCGCGGGCGTCGAAGGTGTCGGCGTAGGCGTCGCGGTCGTAGAGCTCGGCGGTGGAGTAGAGCACCGCCCGGGTGATGTCGACGCCGGACAGGTGGGAGCTGGCCGCCTCGCCGGCGCCGGCCTGCCACTGCCGGTCGACGTCGCTGCGGGCCTCGACGACGAGGCTGCGGCTGCGGGTGCTTCTCACGCCTCGGGACGCTACCGGAGGCGCCGTGACGGGCGCCGGGGTCCGCACGTTGGACCATTCTGGACCGGAATACTTGAGCGGTTCACTACAGTTTCGCGGAAGAGGCGACATGATCGCACCCCTCGACAGGAGCCAACGATGACCTACCGTCCCGAGACCCTGGCGGTCCACGCCGGCCAGGAGCAGCCCGACCCCGCGACCAACTCGCGCGCGGTGCCGATCTACCAGACGACGTCGTACGTCTTCAACGACACCGAGCACGCCGCGAACCTGTTCGCGCTCGCCGAGCCGGGCAACATCTACACCCGCATCATGAACCCGACGCAGTCGGTCTTCGAGGACCGGATGACGCAGCTCGAGGGTGGTGTGGGTGCCCTCGCGACGGCGTCCGGCTCCTCGGCGATCACCTACTCGGTGCTCAACCTGACCTACGCCGGCGACAACATCGTCGCGCTGTCCACCCTCTACGGCGGCACCTACGCGCTGTTCGCGCACACGCTGCCGCAGTACGGCATCGAGGTCCGCTTCGTCGACCCGGAGAAGCCCGAGGAGCTCGCGAAGCACGTCGACGACAAGACCAAGCTGGTCTTCGCCGAGACCATCGGCAACCCGAAGGTCAACGTCGTCGACGTCCGTGCGTGGGCCGACGCCGCGCACGAGCAGGGCCTGCCCCTCATCGTGGACGCGACCGCGACCACGCCGTACCTCGCGCGGGTCTTCGAGCACGGCGCCGACGTCGCGGTGCACGCCGCGACCAAGTACATCGGCGGCCACGGCACCTCCATCGGCGGTGTCATCGTCGACTCGGGCAACTTCGACTGGGCGGCGCACTCGGAGCGGTTCCCGGGCCTCACCCAGCCCGACGGCGCCTACCACGGCGTGGTGTGGACCGAGGCCGTCGGCAACCTCGCCTACATCATCCGTGCCCGCACGGTCCTGCTGCGCAACACCGGCGCCGCGATCGCGCCGCTGAACTCCTTCCTGTTCCTGCAGGGCCTGGAGACGCTGCACCTGCGCATGGAGCGCCACAGCGAGAACGCGCTGGCCGTCGCGAAGTACCTCCAGGGCCACGACGCCGTCGCCTGGGTGTCCTACCCGGGCCTGGACGACAGCCCCTACAAGTCGGTGGCCGACAGCTACTTCACCGGCAAGGGCTACGGCGGCCTGGTCTCCTTCGGCGTGAAGTCCGGTCGCGAGGGCGGCAAGAAGTTCATCGAGTCGCTCGAGCTGTTCAGCCACCTGGTCAACATCGGCGACGCCAAGTCGCTGGCGGTCCACAACGCGACCACCACGCACTCGCAGCTCACGCCCGACGAGCTCGAGGCCGCCGGTGTGTCCGAGGACCTCGTCCGCCTCTCGATCGGCATCGAGAACGTCGAGGACCTCATCGCCGACCTCGAGCAGGCGCTGAACGCCGCGAAGTGAGGCAGCGGTAGGTTCGTCCGCCGTGACGACACTCGGCTACGTCGAGACCCAGCGGGCCGTGCTCACCGAGCACGGCCCGCTGGTGCTGAGCCGGGGAGCGGAGCTGCCCCACGTGGAGGTCGCCTACGAGACCTACGGGACCCTCAACGCCGCGCGCGACAACGCGATCCTCGTCTGCCACGCGCTGACGGGTGACGCGCACGCCGCCGGGCTCCACCTCGGTGCGAAGAGGCGCGGCTGGTGGGACAACCTCATCGGCCCGGGCAAGGCGCTGGACACCGACCGCTTCTTCGTCATCAGCTCCAACCTGCTCGGCGGCTGCTCCGGCACCACCGGACCGCTGTCCACCAACCCCGCCACCGGCCGGATGTGGGGGCCGGACTTCCCGGTCGTGGACATCGCCGACCTCGTGCTGGTGCAGCGGCGCCTGCTCGACCACCTCGGCGTCGAGCGCGTGTACGCCGGCGTGGGCGGCTCGCTCGGCGGCATGCAGGTCCTCGAGCTCGCCCACCAGGAGCCCGAGCGCATCGAGCGCGCGGTCGTGGTCGCGGCCAGCTCGCGACTCACGACGGAGAACATCGCCTTCTCCGCGGTCGCCCGCGCCGCCATCCTCGAGGACCCCGACTACCGCGGCGGGTGGTACGCCGAGCAGGGCGTCAGCCCGCGGCACGGGATGAAGGTCGCGCGGATGATGGCGCACATCACCTACGTGTCGGCGGAGTCGCTCGAGACCAAGTTCGCGCTGCGCCGCGACACGACGGGCGCCGAGCGGCGCCTCTCGGCCGACTTCGAGGTCGAGCACTACCTGCAGCACCAGGGCGAGCGCTTCCTCCAGCGCTTCGACGCGCTGAGCTACCTCTACCTGACCCGGTCGATGGACTACTTCGACCCGTTCGCGGCCTACCCGGACGTCGTACCGTCGGCGCGCTTCCGGCTGCTGTCCTTCGACTCGGACTGGCGCTTCCCGACGCCGCACTCGCTGCGGATGCGCGACGAGCTCGCGGCGCGCGGCGTCGACGTCGAGCACACCGAGCTGTCCTCGCCGTGGGGGCACGACTCGTTCCTGCTCGAGCCGCCCGGCTACCACGACGAGATCAGCGCGTTCCTGGCCTGACGCCGACGCCGCCCGCCCTCAGAAGGCGTGTGCCACCAGCTCCGCGTAGAGCTCCTGGGGGTCGACCTCGAGCCCGCGACGGGCGAACCACGAGCACACGTTGGTGCAGTCGCGGAGCAGGAAGTCGAATCCCTGTGGGTTGCCGACGAGGTCGACGAGCTGGGGGAGGTCGATGACGACGAGCCGGTCACCCGCCGCGAGCAGGTTGTACGGCGACAGGTCGCCGTGGACGAGACCCGCCCGGGCGAGCGTGGCCATCGCTGCCCGCAGCTGGTCGAAGTAGGAGGCCAGCGTCCCCGGCTCGGGCCGGGCCTGGGCCAGTCGGGGGGCCGTCTCGCCGTCCACGGTGATCCACTCCATGAGGATCTCCGTGCCGTCGACCTGCACGGGGTAGGGGACCGGCAGGCCGAGCTCCCAGCAGCGGACCAGCGCGGCCCACTCGGAGACGGCCCACTCGCCGGCGGCGACCTCGCGGCCGAAGGTGCTCTTGCGGTTGACCGCGCGCTCGTCGCGCGAGCGACGCATCCGGCGGCCCTCGGTGTAGGCGGCCGAGCGGTGGAAGGTGCGGTGCTCGGTCGAGCGGTAGCGCTTCGCCGCCAGCACGACCGACTGCGCCGGATCGTGCGGGTCGGTGCGGTCGACCAGGAAGACGTCGGCCTCCTTGCCGGTCTTGAGGATGCCGAGCTCGGTGTCGACGGCGCCCTGCGAGGTCACCACCCAGTCGGGGCGGGGCTCGGGGCCGCGGCACAGCGGCTCGACGTCGAGCCAGGTCGACCAGCGCTGGCCGGGCTCGAGGTCCTCGTCGTAGGCGGTGAAGTCGAAGGTGAAACGGGGATCGAGGTCAGCCTCGATCGAGGTGGAGAGGTGCTCCTGGGACACGTCGGGTGCTCCTGGGGGTCGAGAGGGATCGGTCTGCGGGCAGGCCGACGACAGTCATGGACATGTCACGCTCCTCTCGACGGGTCCGCGGGCTGCGGACGACGGGACCGATGGTCCCCGCAGCCAGGCGACGCGGCAACCTATTTACCGGCCGCGAGGCCGTAGGGTGACGTCGTGCGCTGGCGGTCGGTCCTCCTGGTCCTGATGATGCTCGTGGTCCCGGGGCTCGCCGGCGCCTCCGCGCAGGCGCTGCCCCGCGAGGCGGTCGCCGGCTCCGTGCGCGGCCCCGACCCCTACTGGCCGCTCGACGGCAACGGCGGCACCGACGCCCTGCACTACGACGTCCGGGTCCGCTACGACTTCGCGAAGCGCGAGCTGCGCGGACGCACCGTCGCGACGATGCGCGCGAAGCGCGACCTCGCCAGCTTCTCGCTCGACCTGCTGCTGCCGGCGTCGCGCGTCCGCGTCGACGGCCGCGCCGCGCGCTTCTCGCGGCCGCGCCCGCACGAGCTGCGGGTCGTCCCGGCCCGCGCGATCCGCGCCGGCACGGTGTTCGAGGTCGACGTGACCTACCGCGGCCGCCCCGGCGCCCACCGCTATGCCGGCGAGCGCAGCTGGCTGGCCAACGCCGGTGAGGTCGTCACGATGAACCAGCCGCACATGGCGCCGTGGTGGTTCCCGTCCAACGACCACCCCTCCGACAAGGCGCGCTTCGACATCCGGGTGAACGTGCCGCGCGGCAAGACCGTGGTGAGCAACGGCACCCGCCTGAAGCGGGTCGTGCACGGCAAGCGGGCCACGACGCACTGGCGGATGAGCGACCCGATGGCGACCTACCTCGCCTACTTCGCTGCCGGCAGCTTCGTCACCGAGCGCGGTCGCACGGCCCAGGGGATCCCCTACTTCTACGCCGTCTCCCGCCAGCTCCCCAGCGGCACCCGCGCCCGCGCGCTGCGCCAGCTGCGCCGCACCGGCCCGGTCACCGACTGGTTGCAGAAGTGGCTCGGCGACTACCCGTTCACCTCCACGGGCGGGCTGGTGACCGCCATCGACGTCGACTTCGCGCTGGAGAACCAGACCCGGCCGACGTACGGCGCCTGGATCTACCCCGGCGTGGTCGTGCACGAGGTGGCGCACCAGTGGTTCGGCGACAGCGTGTCGCTGCGCCGGTGGCGCGACATGTGGCTCAACGAGGGCTTCGCGACCTTCGCCGAGTACGCCTGGGAGGCAGCGCACGGCGGGCTGTCCGTGGTGGACCAGCTGCGCGACACCTACGCTGGCCTGTGCGGGTTCCGCCGCGACCGGTTCTGGAGGCTGGACCTGGGCGACCCGGGCAAGGACCGGATCTTCGACCAGGCCGTCTACCAGCGCGGTGCGCTCACGCTGGCCGCGCTGCAGAACAGGATCGGCGCCACGACCATGCGCACCCTGCTGCGGCGCTGGGTCGCCGACCACCACGACGGCAACGCCACGTCCGCGCAGTTCGAGGCGCTGGCCGAGACCGTGAGCGGGCAGGACCTCGACGGGTTCTTCGACGCCTGGCTGCGCGCCGGCACGGTGCCGGCGCCGACGGCGGCCAACGGCCTCGCCCCGGGCTGGTGCGGCTGAGCCCAGCGCGCCTCCCGCGCGACGGGTGGGACCTTTGGTACCAATGTGACGAGCTGTGCCCCCAGCGACCCAGACCAGGATGGAGACGCCCGCCGATGGACGCCAAGAAGCTGATCGCCCTCGTGGTGGTCGTGTTCCTCGGGTTCTGGATGTTCACCGACCCCTCCGGTCTGGCCGAGACGTCCAAGAGCGCCGCGAGCAACGGGTGGGACCTGACCACGAAGGCGTTCGACGGGGTCATCGACTTCGTCGGCGCCATGGGCTGACGCCCGGGGAGCCGGGGCGCCCATGAGCTTCGTCGCAGGGGTCGTCCTGCGGCTCGGCGACCCGAGGATCGGCAAGCACCTGCTGCGCGACGAGGGTGAGGTCGTCGTCGACGAGGTGACCCACCACTGGTTCGCCTACCTGCGTCCTGCCGCCGAGGCCGCGCTCGCGATGGTGCTGCTGGTCGGCAGCTGGTTCGTCGCCGTCGAGGTCGCCTGGTTCCTCATCGTCCTCGCCGTCGGCCTGCTCGGGCACGCCGCCTGGGGTGGGCTGGCCGTGCTCCGCGACCGCTTCGTGATCACCAACATGCGGGTCTTCCGGGTGCACGGCGTGCTCTCGCAGAGCCTGGCCACCATGCCGCTGAGCCGGATCCTCGACATCTCGGTGAAGAAGCCGCTGCACGGCCGGCTGCTCGGCTTCGGGCACTTCTGCTTCGAGTCCGCCGCCCAGGAGCAGGGGCTGCGCGACATCCGGTACGTCGGACGCCCCGACGAGCGCGACCTCGCCATCCAGCGGGTCGTCCAGCGCTCGGGCCTGCGCGGGCCGCGCGTCCCCAACTGACGCCGGTTCCGTAGGATTTGCTGCCATGACGCAGCAGCCGTTCTCCCGACCCGGAGCCATCGACCTCTCGGCGCTGAAGCGGCCCGCCGCCCAGGCCCCCGGCGCGGCACCGGCCGGCGGTGCGCCCGGCGCCCCCGCAGGCGGGCCTGCGAGCGGCGCCGGCAGCAGCTCGGCGTACTCCGTGGCGGTCGACGAGGCCAACTTCCAGAGCGTGCTCGAGGCGTCGATGACGGCGCCGGTCGTGCTCGTCTTCCACTCGCCGTCGCAGTCGCCAGAGAGCGCCCAGCTCGCCCGCGACGTCGCCACCGTGGCCGACGAGTACGACGGCCGGTTCCTCGCCGCGACCATCGACGTCGACGCCGTCCCGCAGATCGCGCAGGCGATGCAGATCCCGCAGGTGCCGCTGATGCTCGTCATCCTCGACGGCCGGCCGGCGACCCAGCCGATCCCCGGCGCGGCGCCGATCGACGACATCCGCGCGCTGTTCAACCAGCTCGCCCAGCAGCTCACCGCGCAGGGCATCGCCGGGCGGCACCAGCCCAACGCCTTCGGCGCCGCACCGAGCGGCGAGGAGGGCGAGGAGCCCCAGGTCGACCCGCGCTACGCGCCGGCGCAGGACGCGCTGGCCGCCGGCGACATCGACACCGCGGTCGCGGAGTACCAGAAGCTCGTCGACGCCAACCCGGCCGACCAGGAGGCCGCGGCCGGCCTGGCGATGGCGAAGGTGCTGCAGCGCACCCAGGGCGTCGACCTCAACGCAGCCCGGGCCGCGGCGGCGGCGAACCCCGACGACGTCGACGCGCAGACCCTGGTTGCCGACCTCGACATGCTCGGCGGCCACGTCGAGGACGCGTTCGCGCGCCTCGTCGAGCTGGTCCGCCGCACGTCCGGCAAGGAGCGGGACAAGGCCCGCGAGCACCTCGTCGGGCTCTTTGGCGCGGTCGGCAACGACGACCCGCGGGTGCTCAAGGGTCGCCAGGCCCTCGCCTCGGCCCTGTTCTGATGCCGGCCCAGCGTGGGCTCGGGGTCCGCGACGGTGCGGGCTTCCTGCTGCAGGGCATGCGGCTGTGGCGCGAGCGGCCGGGGTTGATGCTGCTGGGCATCGTGCCCGCACTGATCGTGGGTGCCCTGGTGCTGACGGTCCTCGTCCTGCTCGTCATGTACGCCGACGACCTCATCGACTGGGCCACGCCGTTCGCCGACGACTGGGCCGGCGCGGTCCGCACGACCTTCCGGGCGCTGCTCTTCGTGCTCGTCCTCGCCGGGGCCGGGATGCTCGCGATCGTCACCTTCACCGGCCTGACCCTCGCGGTGGGCGACCCCTTCTACGAGAAGATCTGGAAGGAGGTCGAGGTCTCCCTCGGCGGTGACGTCCCCGACCAGGGCGTCGGCTGGTTGCGCGGCATCGTCGACGGGCTCCAGCTCGTGCTGCTCGGCGTCGTGACCGCGGTCCTCGTCTTCGTGATCGGCCTCCTGCCGCTGGTGGGCGCCTTCGTCGGCTTCGCGGTGGGCCTCGTGCTGGCCGGCCGGCTGCTCGCCAACGAGCTGGTGTCCCGCCCGCTCGAGGCGCGCGGGATGGACCGCGCCGAGCGGGCCGCACTGCTCAAGGCGCACCGCGGCGCGGTGACCGGCTTCGGGGTCTGCGTGCAGGCCTGCTTCCTGGTTCCGCTCGGCGGGATCGCGGTGATGCCCGGCGCGGTGGCCGGCGCGACCTACTTCGCCCGCGAGGTGCTCGACCGGCTCCCGGCCGGCGACTCGGTCGTCGGGCCTGCCGGCCCCGTGGGGTCTGTCGGATCCGACTGAGCCGGGTTGAGCCCGGCGAGGGCCGCCAGCACCGCCTGCACGGCGGGGGAGTCGGCCATCGTGCGCCGGTGCAGGGCGTCGACGAGGCGCACCGGCTCGGGGTCGAGCACGCGGACCGCGACCAGGTCCTCGCCCAGCGGCGCCCGGCCCATCCGCGGGACCAGCGCGACGCCGAGGCCGGCCCGCACCAGCGCGAGGTGGGACTCGAACTCCGCGGAGACGTGGGCCACCCGCGGCGGGCGCCCGGTGCCGTCGTACATCCGGGAGAGCCACTGGCGGCAGATCGTGCCCTCGGGCGTGGCGATCCAGCCGACGTCCAGCAGGTCGTGGGGCGTCACCGACGCACGCGCGGCGAGCGGGTCGTCGCGGTGCACGACGAGGTCGGCGACGTCGGTGGCGACCGGGGTGCTGACCACGTGGTCCGGCACCGACAGGGGCACCCCGCCCCAGCGGTGCACGATGCCGAGCTCGGCCTGGCCCGACGCCACCAGGTCGACGGCCTCCCACGGCTCGCGCTCGACGAGGGTGAGCGCGAGGTCGGGGTGGGCGTCGCGCAGCGACCGGACGACGGGCGCGACGAGCCCGCGCATCGCGGTGGAGAACGCCGCGAGCCGGACCCGGCCCGCCACGACGCCGGCCCGCTGCTGCAGGCCGGCCTCGAGCTGCTCGAGGTCGGCGAGCACCCGCTCGCCGGCGTCGACCAGGTGCTGGGCGTGGCTGGTGAGCATCACCCCGCGGCCGACCCGCTCCAGCAGCGGGACCCCGGTCTGCCGCTCGAGGCGCTTGACCTGCTGCGAGATCGCGCTCGGGGTGAAGCCGGTGGCGGCGGCCGCGGCGACGACGGAGCCGTGGGTCGCGACGGCACGCAGGCCGGCGAGGGCGTCGAGGTCGATCATGCAGCAACGCTACACGGAATCACGCACAACTGTTTGCTGGTGCTTCACGGTCGTGGCGACGATGCTGGAGCACGTGAGTCACAAGGACCAGGCCCTCGCCGCCCTCGTCGCGGTCGTCTGGGGTTTCAACTTCGTCGTGATCGACTGGGGGATGGGCGAGGTCCCGCCACTGCTCTTCCTCGCCGCCCGCTTCCTCGCGGTGGTCCTCCCGGCGGTCTTCCTGCTGCCGCCCCCGCCGGTGCCGTGGCGCACGGTGGCCGCGGTCGGCGTCTTCATGTCACTGGGCCAGTTCGCGTTCCTCTACGTCGCCATGGACGCCGGCATGCCGCCCGGGCTCGCCGGGCTCGTGCTCCAGGCCCAGGTCGTGCTGACCATCGCGATCGCCGCGGTGGCGCTGCGCGAGCGCCCGACCCGCCCGCAGGTCGCGGGGGTGCTGCTCGGGGTGGTCGGCCTGGTCGTGGTCGGCCTCGGGCGGGGCGGGAACGTGCCGGCCATCGCCTTGCTGCTGTGCCTGGCCGCGGCCCTGATGTGGGCGATCGGCAACGTCGTCTCGCGCGCCTCCGGGGCGACCGGTGGGCTGTCGCTCACGGTGTGGTCCGCGCTCGTGGTGCCGGTGCCGCTGGTGGTGCTCTCCCTCGTCCTCAATGGTCCCGCGGCGGTTGCGGACGGCATCGCCGCGTTCGGGTGGCGCGCGGCGCTGTCCACGCTCTACACGGCCGGGCTGGCCTCGCTCGTCGGCTACGGCCTGTTCAACGGGCTGCTGTCGCGCAACCCGTCCTCGGCGGTCGTGCCGTGGATCCTGCTCGTGCCGCCGGTCGCGATCGGCTCGGCGTGGCTGCTCCTCGACGAGGTCCCGGCGCGCGGCGAGCTCGCCGGCGGCGCGATCCTCGTGCTCGGGGTGCTCGTCGCGCAGGCACGCCGCCGGGGCAGGGTCAGCGACCCGACTCGGTGTACGCCGGACCCGTCCCCGCCAGGCTCGCCAGCGCCGCTCGCACCCGCCGGGCGGTGAAGTCGGCGGCCCGCTCCTCGACCTCGTCGAGGGTGAGGAACGCGGCGGTCGTGATCTCGCGGGCTTGTGGGACCACCTGGTCGGCGATCGCGGCCGGGTGGACCCCGCCGTCGAAGACGAGGCAGATCGCGTCGTCCCACCCGCCCCACGGCGGCAACCAGTCGGTGAGCACCAGCTCGCCCGCCGCGATGTCGAGGGAGAGCTCCTCCTCGACCTCGCGGGAGACGCCCAGGCGCGGCGACTCGCCGACCTCGATCACGCCGCCGGGCAGGTCCCAGTCGGTCTTGTAGGTCAGGTTGCACATCAGCACCCGCGGACCGTCCGGCCCGGCGGTGTCGTCGCGGACCAGCATCTGCGCGATCCCGCGCTTGCGCGGCAGGAAGGAGTTCAGCAGGCTGCGGAAGCCGCCGGGCTCGTGCACCGGCAGGTCGTCGACCAGCCGGGCGTAGACGACGACGTCACCGGTGCGGCCGCGCTGCACGCCCTCGCGGCGCAACCCGGACCAGGTCGCAATGCGCTGTGCCTCGGCGTCGTCGACCGCGACCTTGACCTCGACCCGCTCGTGGTCGGTCAGGGCGGCAGCCACCTGTCGTCGTACGACGTCGACGGCGGCCTGCCAGCCGCGGTCGGTCAGGTCCGAGGTCCAGGTCAGCCGGGCGGTGCCGTCGTCGACGGTCGCGTGGCTGATCTGAGGCTGGTCCGACACAGCCCGAACCCTAGTGGATCGGTGGCAATTCGGGGCGGGGTGCCACGAGCCACAGCGTGGCGAGGGGCGGGAGGACGAGGTTGGCGTACGCGGGGCTGCCGCCGGGTGCGCCGGCCTCCATCGGGGCGGCCGGCTCGGCGTGCACCACGCCGAGGTTGCCGACCCCGCTGCCGCCGTAGGCCTCCGCGTCGGTGTTCAGCGCCTCGGTCCACGTGCCGGCGACCGGGAGGCCGAGGCGGTAGTCGTGGGGGACCGCGGCGAAGTTGGTGACGCTGACCAGGTCGGGCACGCCCTCCTCGCCGGAGCGGCGCACGAACGAGAGGACGTTGTGACCGGCGTCCTGGCCGTCGATCCAGGCGAAGCCGGCCGGGTCGTTGTCGAGGCGCCACAGCGCGGGCTGCTCGCGGTAGCGGGCGTTGAGGTCGCGGACGAAGTCGAGGACGCCGCGGTGCTCGGGCTTCTGGAGCAGCCACCAGTCGAGCTCGCGCGCCTCGGCCCACTCCGACTCCTGGGCGAACTCGCTGCCCATCATCAGCAGCTGCTTGCCGGGGTGGGACCACATGTAGGCGAGGTAGGCGCGCAGCGTCGCCAGCTGCTGCCAGCGGTCGCCGGGCATCTTGCGCACCAGCGAGCCCTTGCCGTGCACGACCTCGTCGTGGCTGATCGGGAGCACGTAGTTCTCGGAGAACGCGTAGACGAGCGAGAAGGTCATCTCGCCGTGGTGGTAGGCGCGGTGGATCGGGTCGTGCTTGAGGTAGCCGAGGCTGTCGTGCATCCAGCCCATGTTCCACTTGAAGCCGAAGCCGAGCCCGCCGCCCGACGTCGCGCCGGTGACGCCGGGCCACGCAGTGGACTCCTCGGCGATGGTGACGATGCCGGGCACCCGCTTGTAGGCGGTGGCGTTGAGCTCCTGCAGGAACTGCACGGCCTCGAGGTGCTCGTGGCCGCCGTACTTGTTGGGCTGCCACTCGCCGTGGTTGCGGCCGTAGTCGAGGTAGAGCATCGACGCCACGCCGTCGACGCGCAGGCCGTCGACGTGGAACTCCTCGAGCCAGTAGAGCGCGTTGGCGAACAGGAAGTTGCGGACCTCGGGGCGGCCGAAGTCGAAGATGTAGGAACCCCACTCCGGGTGCCAGCCGCGCTGCGGGTCGGGGTGCTCGTAGAGGGCGGTGCCGTCGAAGCGGGCCAGCGCCCACTCGTCGGTCGCGAAGTGGCCGGGCACCCAGTCGAGGATGACGCCGATGCCGGCGGCGTGCAGCGCGTCGACGAGGCGCCGGAAGCCGTCGGGGTCGCCGAAGCGGGCGTCGGGAGCGAAGTACGACGTCACGTGGTAGCCCCACGACCCGCCGAACGGGTGCTGCATCACGGGCATCAGCTCGACGTGGGTGAAGCCGAGGTCGGCGAGGTAGCCGGGCAGGCCGTGCTCGGGGTCCGCCAGCTCGTCGTAGGTCCAGAAGGAGCCGTCGGGGTGCCGCTTCCACGACCCCAGGTGCAGCTCGTAGGTCGCCATCGGCTCGTTGACCGGCTGCCGCTGGGCGCGCTGGGCGAGCCACTCGTCGTCGGCCCACACGTGGGTGCTGGAGAAGACCCGCGATGCGGTGGCCGGCGGCACCTCGGCGTGGAACGCCATCGGGTCGGCCTTGTGCCGCCACACGCCGTCGGCGCCCTCGACGACGAACTTGTACGTCGCGCCCGACCCCACGCCGGGGACGAACGTCTCCCACAGCCCGCTGCCGATCGCGACCATCCGGTGGGCGCCGCCGTCCCAGCCGTTGAAGTCGCCGATGACGCTGACGTTGCGGGCGTTGGGGGCCCACACGACGAAGCTCGTGCCGGGCTCGGGCTCCTCGCGCACATGAGCGCCGAGGGCTTGCCAGAGCAGCTCGTGGCGGCCTTCCGCGACGAGGTGCAGGTCGATCTCTCCGAGGGTCGAGTGCACGGGCTGCGGCATCCTCTCGAGTCTAACGAGGTCGGGCGGGGTGGGGCAGTGGTCGAGGTACCCGGGACCCGCCGCGGCACCCGTCCGCGTGGTGCATCACTGTGGTGACCTATTGACTTTCGATAGATCATGGACGACAGTCGATGTGTTCCTCCCGTGTCCCGATAGAAGGAGCTGCTCGTGGGAAAGCGCGCAGTGATCGCCCTCAAGGTCGTCCTGGCCTGCGCCCTGCTCGGGTCCGTGTTCGTGCAGGGGGTGATGATGCCGCTGCTGTGGGTCGACCTCGACGGAGCGCCACCGGTCGCCCGCGCCTCGGTCGTCACGATCATCGTGCTCGGCATCGGCTGCCTGCAGGTCGTCGCGGTGTGCCTGTGGCGGCTCTCGACGATGGTGCGCCGCGGCACCGTCTTCTCCCACGCGGCCTTCCGGTACGTCGACGTGGTCACCGGCGCCACCGCCGTCGGGGCGGTGCTCACCTTCGCGCTGGCCGTCGTGCTCGCACCCGGGGAGGCGGTCGCGCCCGGCATCGTCGGGCTCGTCTGCGGCATCGCGCTCGTCGTCGCCGGGATCGCACTGCTCGTCCACGTGCTGCGCCTCCTCCTCGCCCAGGCGGTCGCGCTCGACAGCCGGGCCCGCGACCTGCAGTCCGAGCTGGACGAGGTCATCTGATGGCGATCGTCGTGCGCATCGACGTCGAGCTCGCCCGCCGCAAGATGAGCGTGGGGGAGTTCGCCGAGAAGGTCGGGCTCACCCCCGCCAACGTCGCCGTCCTCAAGAATGGCCGTGCCAAGGCCGTCCGCTTCAGCACCCTCGAGGCGATGTGCCGGGTGCTCGGGTGCCAGCCCGGCGACCTGCTGGAGTACGTCGACGACTGAGGTGATCTGATAGCCCGAGTGACGACTCCCACCGCCGACCGCCCGGGGTGGCGGCTCCTGGTCCTCGTGCCCGCCGTGCTGGCGTGCCTGTCGATGATCGGCCCGTTCAGCATCGACACCCCGTTCCCGGCGTTCGCCGAGATGGAGGACGCGCTCGACACCAGCGCCGCGCAGCTGCAGCTGGTGGTCACCGTCTACCTCGCCTCCTTCGCGGTGATGAGCGTCCTGCACGGGCCGATCTCCGACGCCGTCGGGCGACGACCGGTCATGGTGGTGTCGCTGACGGTCTACGTCGCCGCGTCCGTCGCCTGCGCCTTCGCCCCCAGCCTCGCCTGGCTCCTCGTCGGGCGCGCCGTCCAGGGCCTCAGCGCCGGCGGCGCCACGATCGTGAGCCGCACCGTGATCCGCGACCTCTTCACCGGCGCCACCGCGCAGCGGCTGATGAGCCGGGTCGCCGTCATCTTCGGCATCGCGCCCGCGATCGGCCCGATCGTCGGCGGCCTCGTCCTCCAGCTCGGTGAGTGGCCGCTGGTGTTCGTCTTCCAGGCCGGGTTGGGTGTCGCGCTGATCCTCGCCGTCGTGGTGCTCCTGCCGGAGACGCACCCGCGCGAGCGTCGTACCTCCCTGCGGGTGGGGGCCGTCGTCGGCGGCCTGGCCGCGGTCGCCCGTCGGCCTGCTTTCCACCGGCTCGCGTGGTCGACCGCCCTGATCTTCGGCGCGCAGTTCCTCTACATCGGCGGGGCCGCGATCTTCGTCGTCGACGTGCTCGGCCAGGGCGAGCTCGACTTCTGGAAGCTCTTCGTCCCGATGATCGGGTGCATGATGGTCGGCTCCTGGATCTGCGGCCGCGCCGCCGGCCGGATCACCGCGCGCCGGCTCACCTCCATCGGCTGCACCACCGCCTTCGTCGGTGGTGTCGTCGGCGTCCTCGTCGCCGCCTCGCCGGGCGCCGACGAGCTGCCGTGGGCCGTCGTCGGCGTCAGCCTCCTCGCCCTCGGCAACGGCATCACCTACCCGACCATGCAGCTGCTCCTGCTCGACCTGTTCCCCGAGCGGCTCGGCGCCGTGGTCTCGATGTCCTCCTTCCTCGCGCTCGTCCTCAACGCCGTCACCGCCGTCGCCGTGACCCCGCACCTCGAGGGCTCCGCCCTCGGCTTCGCCACCGCCGCGCTCATCGGCGTCGCCGCCGGCCAGCTCTGCTGGGCCTGGCACTGCGCCATCGAGGACCGCGACGTCGCCGTCGTCGACTCCGGCGCGGACCGCGAGCCGGTGGAGCTGCTGTGAGGCCCGCCCCCTGGTGCTGTGCCGACGCCCCTGCGCCGCGCTGCCGCGCGCGCGGTTGCCTTGCGTAGGTCCAGCCCTCGTCTGGCGGCAAGCCTTCCCCCGGTGGTTGAGGTGCGTCGAGCGCTAGCGAGAGCCTCGCGGTGCTGGTGGCGCGAGCGCGTCGCCTGTCGAGGGCTGCGCGCGGGCGCTCGCAGGCTCGGCCCGCACTTGCTCTCGACGCGCCTTCGGCGCGGGCGCCGCGCTGCCGCGCGCGGTTGCCTTGCGTAAGTCCAGCCCTCGCCTGGCGGCAAGCCTTCCCCCGGTGGTTGAGGTGCGACGAGCGCTAGCGAGGAGCCTCGAAACCTCCGGGCCTGCGTGGCGGGCTGTGGTGGGCACAGTACGGCGGGCGCCCGGGTGACTCTCGCTGGTGGCCGGTCTCGGCGGCCGCGCACCGTAGCCGTCCGTCCCCCGCCGTCAAGGAGCTCGCTCCGCTCGCCCGCTGCGCGGCGCCTTCGGCGTCCTTG
>NZ_VLJQ01000088.1:0-40938 GCF_007829375.1 Nocardioides sp. J9
CCGGCACACCCGACCGTAGTGAGCACAGCCCGCCCGTCAGGCCGGCGCTCGTCGCACCTCAACCACCGGGCGGGCACTCGTCGCCCAGCCGCCGCTGGTTGAGGTGCGAGGCCGCCCMCGGCCGAGCCTCGAAACCAGCGGCACCGGCACACCCSACCCTGCCGACCACAGCCCGCCCGTCAGGCCCGGAGGTCTCGAGGCTCCTCGCTGGCGCTCGTCGCAACCTCAACCATGGGCAGTCGCACGCAGGGAACGCAGGGCTTGCCGCCAGGCGGGGGCAGGACCTACGCAAGGCAACTGCGGCGCGGCAGCGCGGCGCCCGCGGCGAAGCCGCGTCGAGGGCAAGTGCGGGCCGAGCTTGCGAGGCCTGCGCGCAGCCCTCGACAGGCGACGCGCTCGCGCGAAACTAGTCGAGCTCGCCGGTGAGGATCAGCGTCAGCTTGTCGGCGGACATGTCGCTGTCGATGTCGGCGGGCTTGATCCGGGCGATGCCGAGGTCGAGGGCGAGGAGCTGGGCGGCGGCCTTCTTGCCCTTGGGGAAGTAGACGGTGGTGGCGGGCACGGTGCCGTACCAGTTGTCGGCGGCGGCCAGCTGCCAGCCGGCCTCCTTGACCCGCTCCCCGACGCGGCCGGCGAGGCCGGTGATGCGGGTGTTGTTGAAGACGACGACGGAGTGCTCGCCGCGGACGACGGGCTTGGGCTTGGGCTTCTCCTTGACCGGCGTCTCCGACTCCTCGGCGGTGGGGTCGTCGGAGGCGTCATCGGTGTCGTCGGACGCGGTCCCGGTCGGGGTCGCGGCGGCCTTGGTGGCGGAGATGTCGCGCTCGACCGGTTCGTCGCCGCGGGTCGCCACGAAGGCGACGGCGGCGAGCAGCACGGCGACGACACTCAGCAGGACGACGGGCGAGGGCAGGACGGCGCCTCGGTCGGTGCGGGTGCGAGCAGGCCAGGTGGGGAAGGTCATGGCCGCCTCTCTCCTCGGGTCAGATCTCGAAGCCGAGGCGCCGCGCGGAGCGCTGGCGCTGGCGCTGGGAGCGCAGTCGGCGCAGGCGCCGGACCAGCAGCGGGTCGTGGGCGAGGGCCTCGGGACGGTCGATCAGGGCGTTCAGGACCTGGTAGTAGCGCGTGGCGCTCATGTCGAACTGCTCGCGCACCGCGTTCTCCTTGGCGCCGGCGTACTTCCACCACTGGCGCTCGAACTCGAGGATCGCGCGGTCCCGGTCGCTGAGGTCGGCCGGAACGACCGGGGTGGCGTCCTGGTGGCTTCGCTCGGCGCTCATGAGGTCTCCTCGACGCTCGGGTGTGGGTTCGGCAGGTCTACGGGGCTCACTCTAGCCCCCGAATCACAACGATGTCATTCGACCGCGCCGACGGCCCCGGGACCGGGGCGGGGCCGGTCTAGGCTGCGGCCATGAGCGCCACGACCCCGATCGGCTGGGGCGTGCTCGCGCCCGGCGGGATCTCCGGGCAGTTCGCGACCGACCTGGCCCTGGTGCCGGACGCCCGGCTGGTCCACGTCGGCTCGCGCACGCCGGAGCGGGCGGCGGCCTTCGCCCAGCGCCACGGCGCCGAGCGGTACGGAGACTACGACGCCGTGCTCGCCGACCCGGAGGTGGACGTCGTCTACATCGGCTCGCCGCACGTCGCGCACGCCGCGCAGGTCGAGCTGGCGCTGGCTGCCGGCAAGCACGTGCTGTGCGAGAAGCCGCTCACGCTGACCCGCGCCGGCGCGGAGCGGCTGTTCGCGCTGGCCCGGGAGCAGGACCGCTTCCTGATGGAGGCGATGTGGAGCGCGTGCCACCCCGTGTGGCGCGACCTGGCCCGCCGGCTGCCGGCCGGCGAGCTCGGCACCCCGCGCCACCTGTCGGCGGAGTTCCACTTCACCGCACCGGCCGACCCGACGCACCGGCTGCTCGACCCGGCGCTCGGTGGCGGGGCGATGCACGACATCGGGATCTACCCGCTCACCTTCGCCCACCTGATGCTCGGCGAGGCGGTCGAGCTGCAGGCGGTCGGCACCGTCGCCGGCGGGCACGTGGACCTCGACGTCGCGATCGCCGGGCGCTACCCCGGTGACACGCTCGCCACCCTGACCGCCGGGCTCAGCTCGCACGCCGCCAACGGCGCCCGGATCACCACCGACGCCGGCTGGGTCGAGATCACCGGCGACTTCCACGCACCGTCCGGGTTCACCTTCAACGCCATCGAGCGCCGCCACCAGCCGGTACGACGGGTGGTGCACGAGCCGCCGGAGCCGGTCATCGGCGCCGGCTACGGCAACGAGGCCGCCCACGTGCAGCAGTGCCTGCGCGAGGGGCTCACCGCGTCGCCGTGGGTGCCGCCCGCGCAGACGTTGACCATCCTCGGGCAGGTGGAGGACGTCCGCGCCCAGGTCGGTGCGGCGCCCCACCCCGCCTGACCTCCGGCTCCTGACACCGGCGCTGAGCCGTCGCGCGCCTAGGCTCCGGCCCCGCCGGCCTGCAGGTAGCGCACGACGGCCAGCACCCGGCGGTGCGACTGGTCGTCGTCGGGCGAGAGCCCGAGCTTGGCGAAGATCCGCTGGGTGTGCTTCTCCACCGCGGCCAGCGAGACGACCAGCGCCTCGGCGACCGAGGCGTTGGAGCGGCCCTCGGCCATCAGCGCCAGCACCTCCTGCTCGCGCGGGGTGAGCTCGGCCAGCGGGTCCCGGCGCCGGGTCATCAGCTGGCGCACGACCATCGGGTCGAGCACGGTGCCGCCCCCGGCGACGGTCACCAGCGCCTCGAGGAAGTCCGCGACGTCGCTGACCCGGTCCTTGAGCAGGTAGCCGACGCCGCCCTCCCCCGCTGCCAGCAGCTCGTCGGCGTAGGACGCGACGACGTACTGCGACAGGACGAGCACCCGTGCACCGGGCCAGGTCCGGCGGACCTCGACTGCGGCGCGCAGGCCCTCGTCGGTGTGGCTGGGCGGCATCCGGACGTCGACGATGGCGAGGTCGGGCCGGTGCTCGAGGACGGCGGCGACCAACGCCGGCCCGTCCCCGACGGCGGCGACGACCTCGTGCCCGGCCTCCGCGAGGAGCAGCTGGAGGCCCTCCCTCAGGAGCACCGAGTCGTCGGCGACCACGATCCGCATCAGGCCATCCTCACGGCACCGGGATCTCGGCGTGCACCCGGGTCGGGCCGCCCTCCGGCGAGGAGACCACGAGGTCGCCGTCGACGCCGTCGAGGCGCTCCTGCAGCCCGCGCAGGCCGTGGCCGGGCACCTGGACGGCACCGCCGCGACCGTCGTCGACGACGGTGACCTGCAGCCGGCCGTCGGCGACGGCGAGGACGACCTCGGCGCGCGTGGCCCCGCTGTGCTTGACGACGTTCGTCAGCGCCTCGGCGACGACGAAGTAGGACGCGGTCTCGACGGCGAGCGGGAGGCCGCGGGGCACGTCGGCGAGGACCTTCACCGGCACCGGCTGCCCGTCGGCCATCTCGGCGACGGCGGCGGCCAGGCCGCGGTCGACCAGGAGCGGCGGGGCGATCCCGCGGGACAGGGCGCGGAGCTCCTCCACGGCGGCGCGGGTCTGGGCGACGGCCTCGTCGAGGGTGCGGGCGGCGGTCTCGGGGTCCTGGCCGAGCTGGACGCGGGCGCGGCCCAGGTCCATGCCGAGGCGGATCAGGCGCTGCTGCGGCCCGTCGTGGATGTCGCGCTCGAGCCGGCGCAGGGACTCGGCCTCGGCGCGGTGGGCGGACTCGCGGCTCTGCTCGACCCGGGCGACGCGGCCCTGGAGCTCGGCGCGGCTGGTGAGCAGCACGGAGGCGAGGCTGCCGTGGAGCAGCGCCGCGAAGCGGGTGGCGAGCGGCAGGGTCAGCAGGGCGAGCACGCCGATGGCGGTGTTCACGGCGATGTCGGCGCCCCGGCCGTCGCCGAGGCCCATCAGCTCGGCCAGCCCGCGCGGGTCGCCGCCGTCGGGCAGGAAGCGCTCCCAGAACCAGTAGGTCGCGCCGTTGAGCACCGCGGCCCACCAGGCCAGCACGATCGAGAACGCGATCGTGCCGGTGAGCAGCCCGACCACCGACCAGACGACGTCGAGCCACGACTGCGGGTCGCGCAGCGCGGTGAGCGAGCGGGCCCAGAAGCCGTCACCGGGCCGGGGCTGCAGGTACGTCGGCGACGGCACCGGCTCACCCCGCAGCACCTGCAGCCGGATCCGCTCGAGCACGGCGAAGCCGCGGGCGACCAGGGCCGCGGCGACCAGGATGAGGATGCCGCCGACCACCACGACCAGGCCGACACCGGTGGCGACCAGGGTGACCACGACGACCATCGCCACCAGGGCGACCGGGAACGCGACGAGCGCGTAGGCCGACTCGTGCAGGGTGCGGGCGACCAGGCCGCGGCGGCGCCGGCCCGGCGCTGCGGCCGGGGGGTGCGGGTCGGGCCCGGTGGTCGGTGTCATCAGCTCGCTCGTGGGGTGCTCGCCCGGCCGGCCTGCGGGCTGGTCGGTCGGCTGGTCGGTCGGCTCGTGGGTCGGCTCGTGCATCGCCTGGGTCTCGGTCATGCCACCAGCGTCGTCCGCGGGCGGCCTCCCCGGAATCCTGCCAGCCGGACACCTGGTGTCGGGCCAGCCCGACACCCGCACCCCGTGCGGACCACCCCGATAGGGTTGCCGCGTGGCCCACGACCTGGTGATCGTTGCCAACCGGCTCCCCGTCGACCGCGTCAGGACTCCGGACGGGAGGGCCTCCTGGCGGCGCTCTCCCGGCGGCCTGGTGTCGGCCATCTCGCCGGTCATGCGCGCCCACGACGGCGTGTGGGTCGGCTGGCCCGGTGGCACGGAGCAACGGCTCAAGCCGTTCAAGGACGACGGGCTGTCGCTCGTACCGCTCGCGATGTCGGCCGAGGAGATCGAGGAGCACTACGAGGGGTTCTCCAACGCCACGCTGTGGCCGCTCTACCACGACGTCGTCGCGAAGCCGGAGTTCCACCGCGAGTGGTGGGACACCTACGTCAAGGTGAACCGGCGCTTCGCCGAGAAGGCCGCGGACCTGGCCGCGAAGGGCGCGACCGTGTGGGTCCACGACTACCAGCTGCAGCTGGTGCCGCAGATGCTGCGTGAGCTGCGCCCGGACCTGCGGATCGGGTTCTACCTGCACATCCCGTTCCCGCCCGCGGAGCTCTTCCAGCAGCTGCCGTGGCGCCGCCAGATCCTCGAGGGCCTGCTCGGCGCGGACCTGGTCGGCTTCCAGCTCCCGGGCGCGGCGCAGAACTTCGTGCGGCTGGTCCGCCAGCGGGTCGGCCACAAGACGCACCGCGACCTCGTCTACCTGCCCGACGGCCGAACGGTCCGGGCCGCGGCCTTCCCGATCTCCATCGACGCCGCCGGCTTCGACGACCTCGCCCGCTCCGACAGCGTCACCGAGCGCGCGAAGGCGATCCGCGAGGCGCTCGGCAGCCCGAAGAAGATCTTCCTCGGCATCGACCGGCTCGACTACACCAAGGGCATCTACGCCCGGTTGCGCGCGTTCGGCGAGCTGATCAGCGACGGCAAGCTCGAGGTCGACGACGCCGTCTTCGTCCAGGTCGCCGTGCCGTCGCGGGAGCGGGTCGAGCACTACCGGCAGCTGCGCGACGACATCGAGCGCCTGGTCGGCCGGCTCAACGGCGACCTCGGGCGGATCGGCCGTCCGGCGATCAGCTACCTCCACACGTCCTACCCCCGCGAGGAGATGGCCGCGCTCTACCGCGCCGCCGACGTGATGGTCGTGACGCCGTACCGCGACGGCATGAACCTCGTCGCCAAGGAGTACGTCGCCTGCCGGGTCGAGGACGACGGCGCGCTGGTGCTCTCCGAGTTCGCCGGGGCCGCCGACGAGCTGCGCCAGGCGTGGCTGGTCAACCCCTACGACATGAACGGGATGAAGGCGGCCCTGCTCGAGGCCTACGAGGCGGAGCCGAAGGAGCTCACCCGCCGGATGAGGGCGATGCGCCGCCAGATCCGCCAGCACGACGTGAAGGCGTGGGCCGACAGCTTCATGACCGAGCTGGAGGACAAGGGCCGGGCGCACACCAAGGTGCTGCGACCGGCCGACCGCAGCTGACCGGGAGCTGACCGGGCGCTGACCGGGAGCTGACCGGGCGCTGACCGGGAGCCGACCGGGGGGCTGACCGGCCCGCCGGACCGTCCACGGAGACGGGCCGCACGACCGCCCGCCGCGCGGTAGCGTTCGCCCATGGATCTGGTGCCCCTGCGCTCGCTGCCCGGCGCTGGCCTGCTCCCCGGACCCGACCAGGTCGTTGCAGCAGCGAGCAACGTCGCCCACAAGGTGCTCTACGGCGGCGTCGCCGACCTCCGGCCGATGCCCCGCACGCTCATCGACGACGGGACGCTGCGGGAGGTCTACCACTACCGCCCGGCCGGCCACGTCCAGGAGAAGGGCGACCCGGTCCTGCTGGTCACCCCGCTCGCGGCGCCGTCGGCCTGCTACGACCTGCGCCGCGGCTGCTCCCTGGTCGAGCACTTCGTGACCGAGGGGCGCCCCACCTACCTCGTGGAGTACGGCGAGGTGTCCTTCCGCGACCGCAACCTCGGCATGGAGCACTGGGTCGACGAGGTGCTGCCGACCGCGATCCGCTCGGTGTCCGAGCACGCCGGCGGTCGTCCCGTCCACGTCATCGGCTGGAGCCTCGGCGGGATCTTCTCGCTGCTGGCGCTGGCCGACCAGCGCTCGGGTGACCTGCCGGTCGCCTCGCTGACCGTGGTCGGCTCCCCCATCGACGTCACCCAGGTGCCGATGCTCGCGCCCTTCCGGCCGCTGCTGAACCTCACGGCCGGCCGCGGGCCGATCACCAAGGGCTACCAGGTGCTCGGCGGCGCACCGAAGCCGCTGGTGAAGTGGGCCTTCCAGCTGACGGCCTTCCAGAAGCTGGTGACCAAGCCGATCGCGCTCGCGACCCACGTCGACGACCGGGAGTTCCTCGCGCAGGTCGAGGCGGTCGACAACTTCACCGCCAACATGATCGCCTACCCCGGCCGGACCTTCGGCCAGCTCTACCACCGCTTCGCGAAGGGCAACCAGCTCGCGAGCGGCACCTTCGACCTCGACGACCGCACCATCGACCTGGCCGACATCCGGGTGCCCGTGCTGGTGTTCGGCGGTGCCACCGACGGGATCGCGCCGGTGCCGGCGGTCCGCGCCGTCGTACCCCTGCTCGAGAACGCGCGCGAGGTGCGCTTCGAGGTCGTGCCCGGTGGCCACCTCGGCATGCTGACCGGCCGCGCGGCGCGCACCACCACGTGGCTGGCGATGGACGAGTGGATCAACCGCTGGTCGACGGACGCCGAGGACGACACCGAGCCAGGTGAGCCGTCCGTGCCGATCGGCACCAACCGCAAGCGCCGCACGAGCTCGTCGGCATCGCGGTCCCTGGCCAGGTGAGCGCCGGGCACCATCCGGCCCCGGGCGGCCGCGGCCTCCGCGTCGGGTACGGCGCCGGCTCGGTCGCGACCGGCGCCTTCGGCACCGTCCCGGGCCTGATGCTGCTGCCCTTCCTCACCGACACCCTCGCCGTGCCGGCCCTGGCCGCCGGCGCCATCGTCTTCCTGCCGAAGGCGTGGGACGTGGTGCTGAACCCGGTCGCTGGGCGGATCAGCGACCGCACGGTCGACCCCCGCGGCCCGCGGCGGCCGTGGCTGCTGCGCGCCGGCGTGCTGCTCGCCGCCTGCTTCGCCCTGCTCTTCGCCGCGCCCGACCTGGGCTCGCGCACCGCCGACGCGGCGTGGGTGCTGGTCGCGTTCCTGGCGTGCGCGACGGCGTACGCCTTCTTCCAGGTGCCCTACGTCGCGATGCCCGCGGAGATCACCGACTCCTACGAGGAGCGGACCCGGCTGATGACGTGGCGCGTCGCGATCCTCGCGTTCACCATCCTGCTCGCCGGCGCCAGCGCCCCCGCGATCCGCGACGCGGTCGGCGGCCGCGACGGCTACCGCGTGATGGGCGTGGCGATGGCCCTGCTGATCCTCACCGGCGCGCTGCTCGCCTACCGCGGCACGCGGGCCGCGCCCGTGGGCGCGGTGGAGGCCGGCGCCGGGACCCTGCGCGACCAGCTGCGCCTGGTCGCGGGCGCCCGCGACTTCCGGCTGCTGCTGACCACCTTCGTGCTGCAGGCACTCGCCACCGGCTGCATGCTCGCCGGGGTCGACTACGTCGCCGGCGACGTCCTCGAGCGCGACGGCGCCGCCACCATCCTCTTCGTCTGCTTCGTCGGCCCCGCCCTCCTGCTCACCCCGGCATGGGCTGCGGTCGGGCAGCGGATCGGGAAGAAGACCGGCTACCTGGTCGCCTCGCTCGTGCTGGCGGCCGGGGCAGCGGCGGTGCTGCCGGCCACGGACGGCCCGACCGCCCTCGTCTTCGTCGCGGTCGGCCTCGTGGGCGTCGGGTACGCCGGCATCCAGGTGTTCCCGCTGGCGATGCTGCCCGACGTGGCGGCCGTCGACGCGCGCGACACGGGGTCGTCGCGGATCGGCGTCTACACCGGCGTCTGGACCGCCGGCGAGACCCTCGGCCTGGCCCTCGGGCCCGGCCTGTTCGCGGTGGTCCTCGCGATCGGCGGCTACCGTTCCAGCGACGCCGGTGGCGCGCTGCAGCCCGACTCCGCGGTCACCGCGATCGCCCTCGGCTTCTCGATCCTGCCCGCGGCCCTCGTGCTGGTGAGCCTGTGGTGGCTGCGGGGCTACACGCTCGACGAGACGGAGGTGGACCGCGTTGGCGCCTGACGACCTGCGCGCCCGGCTGGCCGCGCTGCAGGCCGACGACCTGCCCGTGCACGGCGGCCGCACCCTGGCCTACGTGTACGACGCCGGGCTGGCCGAGGTGGACGCGCTGGCCCGCGAGGCGGTCGCCGCCTTCGCCGGCAGCAACGGCCTCGACCCGACCGCGTTCCCCAGCCTGCTGGCGATGGAGAACGACCTGGTGGCGTTCGCCCGCCCGCTGGTCGACGGCCCGGACACGATGGTCGGAACGCTGACCTCCGGCGGCACCGAGTCGTGCCTGCTCGCCGTGCAGGGCGCCCGGGACGCCCGGCCCGACGTCACCAGCCCGACGATGGTCGTGCCCGAGACGGTGCACGCCGCCTTCCACAAGGCCGCGCACTACTTCGGGGTGCGGGCGGTCGTCGTGCCGGTCGGCCCGGACCACCGCGCGGACGCCCGGGCCATGGCCGAGGCGATCGACGACAGCACCGTGCTCGTGGTGGCCAGCGCGCCGTCGTACGCGCACGGGGTGGTGGACCCCGTCGCCGAGATCGCTGCCGCCGCCCGCGGCGTCCGCTGCCACGTCGACGCCTGCATCGGCGGCTGGGTGCTGCCGTGGGCGGCGCGGCTGGGCCGCCCGGTGCCGCGGTGGACCTTCGCCGTCGAGGGCGTCACGTCGATCTCGACCGACCTGCACAAGTACGCCTACGCACCCAAGGGCGCGTCGCTGCTGCTGCACCGCACGCCCGAGCTGCGCCGGCCGCAGTACTTCGCGCACGCCGGGTGGCCGGGCTACACGATGCTCAACGCCACGCTGCAGTCGACGCGCTCGGGCGGCCCGGTCGCCGGCGCGTGGGTGACGGTGCGGGCGATCGGCGACGACGGCTACCTCGACCTGACCCGCCGCGCGCTCGAGGCGACCGACCGGATCTGCGCGGGCATCGAGGCCACCGAGGGGCTCAGCCTGGTCGCTACCCCCGACTCGACCCTGGTCGCCGCCGTCGCGGACGGGCCGCTCGACGTGTTCACGGTCTGCGACGAGATGGCGCAGCGCGGGTGGTTCGTGCAGCCGCAGCTGTCCTACGACGGCCAGCCGGCCTCGCTCCACCTCGCGGTCAGCGCTTCGACCGACCCGGCGGGCTTCCTCGACGCCCTCGCAGGGTCGGTGGCCGCGGCGCTCGTCGCCGGGCCGGTGCCGGTCGACGAGGGCGTGGTCGCGCTGCTGCAGACGCTCGACCCGGCGACCCTGGGCGACGCCGAGTTCGACCTGCTGCTGGCGGCCGGCGGGCTCGCCGGCGAGGGCGGCGAGCTCGGCCTGCCGGAGCGGATGGCACCCGTCAACGCGCTCCTCGACGTCGCGCCCCCGCGACTGCGCGAGGCGGTGCTCGTCGCATTCCTCGATCGGCTGGCCCGACCGGCGGAGCTGCCCACAGGGCTGCCCACGGAGCTGCCCACAGGGCCGGCGGGCGGCGTACCCGGTGTCCCGACCGGCCATGCCCCGTTCGCGGGCGGCGGGTAGTCCCAAAGGACTAGCGGACCTCGGCCGGGCACCCGATCCCGGGACCGGTCCCGGTTCCGTAGATTTCTCATCACCGACGCGGACCCCAAGTCCACTGGAGGGAGCCCCACCGGGTCCGGCACCCCATTGCCGGGAGTGCCCCCGGAGGACCAGGACGGCTCGGGTTCCGCGTCGGAGCTACCCCGCGACACCGGGTGGCGTCCCTGGGAGGGAGAGGGACGGCACCACACGGTGGAGCGGACCGCCGGCGCGAAGGGAGAGCGCGACCGGCGGCGAGAACAGCACCCCGGCCGGGACCCGAGGATGGTGGGTCTGGGGGGACCACGCGCCCGCGGGCGCACTAGGGTTCCGGCCGTGGGTGCTCTCTCCGGACTCGTCGAGAAGGGCCTGATGGCCGCCGACTGGGCCGCGGCGCTGGCGCCGGTCGAGGACCGCGTCGAGGCGCTGGGTCGCTTCCTGCGCGAGGAGGTCGCCGCCGGCCGGGCCTGGCAGCCCACCGGTGACCGGATCTTCCGCGCCTTCCAGCGCCCCCTCGCCGACGTGCGCGTGCTCGTCGTCGGCCAGGACCCCTACCCGAACCCGGCCCACCCGATCGGCCTCTGCTTCGCCGTCGAGCGCAGCGTGCGGCCGTTGCCGCCGAGCCTGCGCAACATCTACCAGGAGCTCGCCGACGACGTCGGCGTCGTCCCGCCCGCCCACGGCGACCTCGGAGCGTGGACCGACCAGGGCGTCATGCTGCTCAACCGGGTGCTGACCGTGCGCCCCGGCGAGCCCGGCTCGCACCGCGGCCAGGGCTGGGAGCACGTCACCGCGTGCGCGATCCAGGCCCTCGTCCGTCGCGCCGAGGCCGGTGCCCCGGTCGCGGCGATCCTGTGGGGCAAGGACGCGCAGACCCTCAAGCCGCACCTGGGCCCCATCCCCTGGGTCGAGTCCGTGCACCCCTCCCCGCTCTCGGCCCACCGCGGGTTCTTCGGCTCCCGCCCGTTCAGCCGGGTCAACCAACTGCTCGTCGACCTCGGCGCCGAGCCGGTGGACTGGACCCTGCCGGACTGAGGGCGGGCTGAGGGCCGGGCTGACCCTGGGGTCTGGCTGGGGTCGCCGGGGCTGCAGGAATCCCCGGCTGAGCGGGGATTCCCGCGCTTGATGACGGTTGCAACGGCCAGCAAGCGCGAGAAGACGTCATCAAGCTCCGTCGTACGACGCCAGCCGGGTCGGGTGGCCCGGCTCACCCTTGCCAGCGACGTGCGTCCGGAATAAAGTTGAAGTCTCAACTAGTTGGGACGGACATGAGCACTGACACCACCACCCCCGGCACCCCGGCCGACCGGATGCCCGCCCTCTACATCGGGCACGGCGCGCCGCCGCTGCTCGACGACCCGGTGTGGTCGGGCCAGCTGCGCACCTGGGCCCGGGACCTGCCGCGCCCGAAGGCGATCCTCATCGTCAGCGCGCACTGGGAGTCCGCTCCCCTGTCGCTCAGCGCGAGCCACGCGCCGCTCGTCTACGACTTCGGCGGCTTCGCGCCGAAGTACTACCAGATGACCTACGAGACGCCCGACGCCTCCGACCTGGCCCGCCGGATCGCCGCGACCATGCCGCGCACCGAGCCGGTCCACCAGCACCGCTCGCGCGGGCTCGACCACGGCGCGTGGGTGCCGCTGAGGATCATGTACCCCCAGGGCGACATCCCGGTGCTGCAGATGTCGATGCCGACCCACGACCCGGGCCGGCTGATGGAGATCGGCCGCCGCCTGCGCCCGTTGCGCGACGAGGGCGTGCTGATCGTCGGCTCCGGCTTCCTCACCCACGGCCTGCCCTTCCTCCGGGAGTTCCGCATCGAGGCCGCCGCCCCCGGCTGGTCGAAGGACTTCGACGCCTGGGCCGGCGAGGCGCTCGCCCGCGGCGACGTCGACGAGCTGGCGTCGTACCGCGACAAGGCGCCGGGCATGCCCTACGCGCACCCCACCGTCGAGCACTACAGCCCGCTCTTCGTCACCCTCGGCGCCGCGACCGACCCCGCCACGCCGGGCGAGCAGGTTATCCGCGACGAGTTCTGGATGGGCCTGTCCAAGCGGTCGCTGCAGGTCGCCTGACCCGGCTCGACGACACCTGCAGGAATCCCCGCCCAGGCGGGGATTCCTGCGCTTGTCGACGTTTGCAACGGCCGACAACCGCGAGAAGACGTCAGCAACCTCCCCCGCCGTCGGTACGACGACGGCTCAGCCGCGCTGCAGGCGTGCCCGCAGCCGGGCGACCTCGGCCTCGAGCTCGAGCACCTTGGCGATCCCGGCGAGGTTGAGGCCCTCGGCGAGCAGGTCGCGGATGCGGTGCAGGGTCTCGATGTCGGCCGGGCTGTAGAGCCGGGTGCCGCCGGCGCTGCGCTCGGGGCACAGCAGCCCGCGCCGCTCGTAGACCCGGATGTTCTGCACCTGCAGCGAGGTCATGTCGGCAGCGACCGAGATGGCGTAGACGCCCCGCGTGCGCGCCCTGGCCGACCCGCGCGCCATTGCGACTTGATCCACGGGAACAGATTATCTATAACGTTCGTTACAGGTCAATGAAGCGGCCGGCACCGTGCCGGCGAACCTCGAGAGGAGACATGTCATGTTGCTGCGCACCACCGACCCGTTCCGCGACTTCGACCGGCTGACCAGCCAGCTCCTGGGTTCGGCCCTGGGCACCACGAACCGGCCGGCCGTGATGCCGATGGACGCCTGGCGGCAGGGTGACGAGTTCGTGCTCGAGTTCGACCTGCCCGGCGTGAGCCGGGAGAGCATCGACATCGACGTCGAGCGGAACGTGCTGACGATCAAGGCCGAGCGCGTCATGGGCAACGGCGACTGGCAGCGGCTCGCGTCCGAGCGCGTCCACGGCCAGTTCTCGCGCCAGCTCGTCCTCGGCGACAACCTCGACCTCGAGCGGATCGACGCCAGCTACGACAACGGCGTGCTCCGCATGGTCATCCCGGTCGCCGAGCGCGCGAAGTCGCGCAAGATCGAGATCAGCGGTGGCCAGGCCAACGAGCAGCGGACCGAGGCCATCGAGGCCTGACGGCCCCTCGTCCCCGGGGCGGCACCCCGGGGCCTCCTGGTGGGTGGGAGACAGGGACGGCCGGCGCGGTCACCGCGCCGGCCGTCCCGTGCCAGTTCCCTCCCCGGCCCTGCGTGCGCAGGGCGGCGGGCCGCGTCAGCGCACCCGCAGCTTCTTCATCAGCTTCAGCGACGACAGCATCTGCTTGACGTAGGCGTCGTAGTCCTGGCCCGGGCGGGCGCCCATGACCTGCTTCTTCAGCACCGCGACGTTCTTGGCGTCGGTGTACTTCAGCAGGCCCTGGTCTCCGTGGCGGGCGCCGACGCCGGAGTTCTTCACCCCACCCGACGGCGAGCCCTTGGAGGCGTACGCGGTCGCGAGCGCGTCGTTGATGTTGACGTTGCCCGACTCGATCCGCGCGGCCACCGCCTGGGCGCGCTTGAGGTCGCCGCTCCAGACCGAGGCGTTGAGGCCGTAGTCGGTGTCGTTGGCGAGGTGGATCGCCTCGTCGACCGTGCGGTAGCGGTGCAGCGCCACCACGGGGCCGAAGGTCTCCGTGACGCCGCAGACCATGTCCGTGGTGACGCCCTCGAGCACGGTCGGCTCGAAGAACGCCGGCCCGACGTCGGGGCGCGCCCGGCCGCCGGTGAGCACCGTGGCGCCCTTGGCGACGGCGTCCTCGACGTGCGAGGCGACCCGCTCCTTGTGGTCCGGGGAGACCAGCGAGCCGAGCTCCGGGCCGAAGTCGTACGCCGCCCCCATGGTCAGCGTCGAGGCGCGCTCGACGAACGCGGCCTTCAGCTCGTCGTACCGGCTGTCGGGGAGGTAGATCCGCTCGATGTGCATGCAGATCTGGCCGGTGTTGCCGAAGACGCCGAACGACGCCGACTCCACCCACTCCTCGACGTCGACGTCGTCGAGCACGATCATCGGGTTCTTGCCGCCGAGCTCGAGGCAGCAGCCGATGAGGTTGCGGCCGGCGCGCTCACCGATGACGCGACCGGTCGCGGTCGAGCCGGTGAACATGATGTAGTCCGCGTTGTCGATCAGCGTCGGGCCCACGTCGGGGCCCTCGCCGCAGACGACCTGGAACAGGCCCTTGGGCAGGCCCGCCTCCTCGAGCAGCGAGATGCCGTAGAGCGGCGAGAGCGCCGTCTTGTTGTCCGGCTTCACCACGACCGCGTTGCCGGCCATCAGCGCCGGGATCGCGTCCGACAGGCCCGTCGCGAACGGGAAGTTCCACGGGGCGATGATCCCGACGACGCCCTTGGGGACGCGGACCTCGGTCGAGGAGGACACGAACGGCACCGGGCCGCCGTGCCTCCTCGGCGCGAGCAGCTTCGCCGCCCGCTTGAGGTAGTAGCTGATGATCATCGGCGGGTCGCAGGTCTCCTCGATGGCCATCCGCCGGTTCTTGCCGCTCTCGGCCTGGATCAGGTCGGCAGTGGTGTGGGCGTTGTCGACCAGCAGCGTGTGCGCGCGGTCGAACACCTCGAGCCGCTTCTCCACCGGCCACCGCGCCCACAGGCGCTGCGCCTCGCGGGCCTCCTCGAAGGCGGCCTCGATGTCCTCGGGGGACGACTGCGGCAGCTCGACGAGGACGTCACCGGTGTAGACCTCGGTGAGCTTCCACGTGTTGCCGGTGGAGCCGCGGACCCGGCCCACGAGGCGCTGCAGCAGGTCCTCGGTGATGCTCGCCGGACGGCGTACGTCGGCCCCCGTGCCGAGGACGCGGCGCTCGTCGCCGGTCACCAGTCCGCCCCGCCCAGGATGAGCTCGGCGGCCTTCTCGCCGATCATGTAGCACGGCGCGTTGGTGTTGCCGCCGGTGATGCTCGGCATGATCGAGGCGTCCGCGACGCGCAGGCCCTCGATGCCGCGCACCTTGAGGTCCGGCCCGACGACCGCACGGTCGTCCACGCCCATCCGGCAGGTGCCGACGCCGTGGTAGACCGACGTCGAGCGCTCCTTGAGCGCGATCCGCAGCTCCTTGCCGTTCGGGATCGACGGACCGGGGTGGATCTCGGCCTTCACCGAGCCACCGAAGGCGGCCGACGCCATGATCTCGCGGATCATCTCGGTGCCCTGGGCGAGGACCTCGACGTCGTCGGGGTGCTGGAAGAAGCCGTAGTCGATGAGCGGCGCGGCCATCGGGTCGGCGGACGCGAGGCGGATCGTGCCGCGGCTCTTGGGGTAGATCAGCGTCGAGAAGACGGTCAGGCCCGGGCGCGGGTCGGGCATGTGCCGGATCGGCTCGTCCTGGTTGGGGCTCGGATAGGTCCACGGCAGCGCGTGCAGCTGGATGTCCGGGACGTCGGCGGCGAGGCTGGAGCGGACGAAGCCGACCGACTCGAAGACCGAGTTGTCGAGGAAGGACTTGCGACCGGCGAGGTTGCGGGCCGTCCCCTTCGCGAAGGTCCACGGGTTGCCCTTGCGGGTGATGGTCGGGATGTGGAACGACAGCGGGTGGAACAGGTGGTCGTGCAGGTTGTCACCGACCGGCAGGTCCGCGACCACGTCGATGCCGAGCGAGGACAGGTGGTCCGCGGGGCCGACACCGGAGAGCATCAGCAGCTGCGGGCTGTTGATGAAGCCGGCAGAGAGGACGACCTCCTTGCCTGCCTTGATGAAGCGGTGGGTGCCGCCCTTGCGGCCCTGGTCGACGACCTCGACGCCGGTGGCGCGACCGTCCCTGATGACGACCCTGGTCACGTGGACCTCGGTCTGGAACTCCAGGGTGCGCGGCGCGAGGTGGTGCACGTAGCCGCGGGTCGAGGAGTAGCGCAGGCCGTCGGCAGCGTTCTGCTGCATCCGGGCGATGCCCTCCTGCTCGGCGGCGTTGTAGTCGTCGAGGACCTTCACACCGAGGGTGTCGGCGGTCGCCTGGATGAACTGCAGGGTGGCTTCCTGCGGCGTCTTGTTGCGGGTGATCTTGATCGGGCCGCCGGCGCCGCGGAACTCGTTCTCGCCGTCCTCGAAGTCCTCGTAGCGCTTGAACGCGGCGTTGACGGAGTCGGCGTCCCAGCCGGTGTTGCCCTCGGCGGCCCACGAGTCGTAGTTGGCGCGGTTGCCGCGCACGTAGACCATGCCGTTGACCGACGACGAGCCGCCGCCGATCTTGCCGCGCGGAGCCGGCATCCGGCGGCCGTCGAGGCCGGGCTGCGGCACGGAGCGGTAGCCCCAGTCGAAGAGCCGCTCCAGCTTCGGCTCGGAGTGCATCGGGCCGATCATCCCGGGCACCTTCGCCATGTAGCCGTGCAGGCCCTTGTCGTCGGACGGACCGGCCTCGAGCAGGATCACGCTCGCCCCGGACTGCGCGAGGCGACCCGCCACGATCGCCCCCGAGCTGCCCGACCCGACGACGACGTAGTCGGCTTCACTGCTGTACGACGGGCGCTTGGCCATGGGGGCATCCATCCTTCGATCTGTGACGTGCGTCATTGGCGACGGCTCACTGTAACGCGTTCTAGTTCTTTCACGAAAGGGTTTCACATTTCGTGATCTCCGGCGCTGGCGGGAGGATGGACCCGTGCGGATCCTGTCCATCCAGTCCTCGGTCGCCTACGGCCACGTCGGCAACTCGGCCGCCGTGTTCCCCCTCCAGCGCCTCGGGCACGAGGTGTGGCCGGTGTTCACCGTCCACTTCTCCAACCACACCGGGTACGGCGCCTGGCGTGGCCCGCTGCTCGACCCGGCCGACGTCGCCGACGTGATCACGGGCATCGAGGAGCGCGGCGTGCTCCCCGGCTGCGACGCGGTGCTCTCCGGCTACCAGGGCTCCCCCGCGGTCGCCGGCGTGATCGTCGACGCCGTGCAGCGGGTCAAGGCCGCGAACCCGGCGGCGTCGTACACCTGCGACCCGGTGATGGGCAACGCGAAGTCCGGCTGCTTCGTGAACCCGGAGATCCCGCCGATCATCCGCGAGAAGGTCGTGCCGGTCGCCGACATCCTCACCCCGAACCAGTTCGAGCTCGGTTTCATCACCGGCCGCGACACCCTCGGCTCCCCCGCCCCGATCGAGGCGGTGCTCGAGGCCGCCGACGAGGTCCGTGCGATGGGCCCCGCCACGATCCTGGTGACCTCGGTCGAGCGTGCCGACGCCCCCGCGGACGTCATCGAGATGGTCGCCGTCACCGGCGAGGGCGCGTGGATCGTGCAGACCCCGCGGCTGCCGATGAAGGCCAACGGCTCCGGCGACATCACCGCTGCCCTGTTCACCGCCCACCTGCACAGCACCGGCTCCCCCGCCACCGCGCTGAGCCGCACCGTCGCATCCGTGTACGACGTGCTCGCCGCGACCCTGGAGTCCGGCGCGCGCGAGCTGCGGCTCATCGACGCCCAGGAGGCGATCGCCCACCCGCAGGAGCGGTTCGAGGCCCGCCGCCTGCGCTGACTAGGATTGGCGCGCGCTCCGAGGAGTGCACGCCGCGTTAGCTCAGTTGGCAGAGCGTCGCCCTTGTAATGCGAATGTCGTCGGTTCGATTCCGACACGCGGCTCCACGCCCGTCCGGCCTCCCGCTGTCAGGCAGCAGCCGCCGGGACGCCCGGCTTGCGCCGGGTGAGCAGCACGCCGACGACGCACAGCGCGCCGCCGAGGAAGGCCAGTGGGGGCGGGACCTCGTCGAGCAGGGCCCACGCCATGACCGCGGCGATGACCGGCACCAGGAAGGTGGTCAGCGACTGTTTGCCGGCGTCGGTGTGGCGCAGCGCGAAGGCCCAGGTGCTGAAGGCGACGGCGGTCGGGAAGACGCCCAGGTAGGCGATGAGCAGCAGGGTCTCGGTGCTGCCCGTGCTCAGGACGTCGCCGAGGTCGCCGAGCCACGGCAGGCAGACCAGCGCGCCGAACCAGCAGGCGTAGCAGGTGACCTCGAGGCCGGAGAGCCGGCGCAGCAGGACCTTCTGGCAGACCACGCCGACGGCGTACGTCGCGGCGGCGAGCAGGGCCAGCAGCACGCCCGCCAGGTCGGAGCCACCGTCGCCGCGCATGGCGCTGCCGATGATGACCACGCCGCCGAAGGCGACCGCCATCCCCAGCAGCAGCCAGCCGGTCAGCCGCTCGCCGAGGAAGAGGCCGGCGAGCAGGGCGATGAGGATCGGGCCGACCTGCACCACCATCGCGGCGGTGGCGGCGTCGATGCGTCGCTCGGCGTCGTTGAGGGCGAGGTTGTAGACGCCGAACCACGCGACGCCGCAGCAGGTCAGGAGCACCAGCTCGGTGCGGGTGAACCGGTGGCGCGGCGCCCGCACCAGGAGCGCCGACAGCACGACGGCGGCGATGAGCAACCGGCCCAGGGACAGCGCGCCGGGGGTGACCTCGTGGCCGAGGTGCCGGATCGCGACGAAGGCCGAGGCCCAGAAGACCAGGGTGACGCCGAGCGCGGCGACCGGCTGCCAGGCCGGCGGGCCGGTGACCTCGGTGCCGTCGCTGCCGTCGGGTGCGGTGTCGGTGGCAGGCGAGGTCACCTGACGAATCTAGGGGGCACCACCACGTCGCAGCACCCGGTTTTCGGCCACCCTTCGTCGACATGCGGTCATCCGCGACTCCAGCCGCGACGCACCGATGAGTGTCGGGCGGCTGACTAGTCTCAGGTGCGTGGACCTCCCCGTGATGCCGCCCGTGCAGCCGATGCTCGCCAAGTCCGTGTCGGGCGTGCCCGACCCGGCGAAGGTGGACCCGCAGGGGCTGAGCTTCGAGCCGAAGTGGGACGGCTTCCGCTGCATCCTGTTCCGCGACGGCGACGAGGTGGAGCTGGCGAGCCGCAACACCAAGCCGCTGACCCGCTACTTCCCCGAGCTCGTCGAGGCCGCCCGGGCCGAGCTGCCCGAGCGGTGCGTGCTGGACGGCGAGATCTTCGTGGCGCTCGACGGCGAGGACGGCAAGGGCCGCCTCCAGTTCGAGGTCCTGCAGGAGCGCATCCACCCGGCCGCGTCGCGGATCACGATGCTGTCGGAGACGACGCCGGCGGACTTCGTCGCCTTCGACCTGCTGGCGCTGGGCGACGAGTCGTACGTCGACCGACCGTTCGCCGAGCGGCGCGCGGCCCTCGAGCAGGCGCTGGCCCACCTCGGCGCGACGGGCGGGCGCTGCCACCTGACCCGCACCAGCACCGACCCGGCCGTCGCCGAGGAGTGGTTCCACCAGTTCGAGGGCGCCGGCCTCGACGGCGTCGTCGCGAAGCCGATGAGTGCGCCGTACGCGCAGAACGCCCGCACGATGCTGAAGATCAAGCACGAGCGCACCGCCGACGTGGTGCTCGCCGGCTACCGCGAGCACAAGACGAGCACGCCCGAGAACCCGTTGATCGGCAGCCTCCTGCTGGGGCTCTACCAGGACGGCGAGCTGCAGCACGTGGGGGTGAGCGCGAGCTTCACCGCGAAGCGGCGCGCCGAGCTGTGGCAGGAGCTGCAGCCGCTGGTCTGCCCGATCGAGGAGCACCCGTGGGGGCGGTGGCAGGAGTTCCTCGTCGCCAACCCGGGCCGCCAGCCCGGCACGCAGAGCCGCTGGAGCCAGGGCAAGGACCTCTCCTTCACCCCGCTGCGCCCCGAGCGGGTGATCGAGGTGAAGTACGACGCCATGGAGGGCCCGCGCTTCCGGCACACCGCGCACTTCAAGCGCTGGCGGGACGACCGTGACCCGGAGTCCTGCGGTTACGAGCAGCTCGAGCAGCCGGTGCGCTACGACCTGGCCGACGTGCTGGGCGGCTGATCCTCGACCCGCGCCCGGCGGCGCGGCAGGATGGTGGCATGACCACCGAGCCCGCTCCGCGCGAGGAGCCGTACGACGTCGTCCTGCTGGTCGAGCAGGCGCTGACTGCCGCGGACGCCGAACAGGTCCGGAGCCTCCACGTCGAGCTGGACGACGACCCGACCATCGAGGTCGTCTACCACGTGCTGCTGCCGATGGCCGACGCCGCCGCAGCCGTCGAGGCCTCCCTCGGGGTGATCGGCGGGGCCGACCTGATCGCTCCCCCGATCACGCCCTCGCCGGACGAGATCGACCACCTGCGCGAGGAGTACCGCGAGCAGGCCGACCGCGACCTCGCCACCACCGCCGACGTCCTCGCAGCGACCGGCGCGCACGTGGCGAGCCGCTGCATCGTGACCGACCCGCCCGTGGACGCGCTGATCCGCAAGGTCCGGGAGGTCGACGGGCGCGAGGCGATCATCCTCACCCGCCCGCACCTGGTGGCCGAGTTCTTCCACGTCGACTGGACCTCGCGGGCGCGCCGCAAGCTCGGCGTCCCGGTGCTGCACCTGCTCGAGCACGAGGCACCCGCGGCCCAGGCGGGCGGCGGGGAGGGCGTCACCGGCGCCTGAGGGCCTGTGACCCGCGCCGCCGGCCGGGCCACGTAACGGCAGCCGGCGCGCGGTCGTTGACCCGGCATGGTCACCGCACGCGAGCTCCGGAGCAAGGTCGTCGACACGATCGACGGGGCGCCGCTGGAGCCGCTGCGCATCGAGCTCGTCATCGAGCTGTGCCGCTGGACGCTCGCCGAGGTCCCGGCCCTGGGCCTCCCCCACCTCGGCCGCACCACCCGCACCGCGCTCCAGCTGCTGCTCGCCGAGGCCGTGCCCGAGCTGCCCGCCGGCGCGCGCGACGAGCTGGCCCGCTCCTGCGAGGTCGTCGCGGTGCGCGGCGCCGGCCACCCCGGCTGACACCCTCGGTCAGGTGCCCTCGATGCGGTTGCCGTCCTCGTCCCAGTGCTCGGCGACCTTCTTGCTGGGCTGCACCCGCGGCGGCTCGCCCGGCATCTTCGGGTAGTCGGGCGGGAAGTTGAGCTCGCCCTCGCCGTCGGCGGCCTGCTGCTCCCACAGGTCCAGCAGCGGCTGGAGCGAGAAGGCCTCCTCGTCGATGCCCGCCCACGGGTCGCCGTCGGCGACCCGGTCGGGAACCGTGAAGAGGTTGAACTCGCGCGGGTCGGTGACGCCGGCGATCTCGTCCCACGTCATCGGCGTGGACACCGGGGCGCCGGGCAGCGGGCGCAGGGAGTACGCCGAGGCGATGGTCCGGTCGCGGTTGTTCTGGTTGTAGTCGACGAAGATCCGCTCGCCCCGCTCCTCCTTCCACCAGGCCGTGGTGACCTGGTCGTCGCGGCGGGCGAGCTCGCGGCCGAACGCGATCGCGGCGTGCCGCACGTCGGTGAACTCCCAGCGCGGCTCGATGCGCACGTAGATGTGGACGCCGCGGTTGCCGGAGGTCTTCGGGTAGCCGCGCAGGCCCAGCTCCTCGAGCAGCTCGCGGGCGACCCCGGCGACGCGGACGGCGTCGCCGAAGGTCGTGCCCGGCTGCGGGTCGAGGTCGATGCGCAGCTCGTCGGGGTGGTCGACGTCGTCGCGTCGTACCGGCCACGGGTGGAAGGTCAGCGTCCCCATCTGCGCGCACCAGACCGGGACCGCGATCTCGGTCGGGCAGATCTCCTCGGCGGCGCGGCCGGAGGGGAAGGTGATCTCGACCGACTCGAGGTAGTCGGGAGCCCCCTTGGGGACGCGCTTCTGGTAGAAGGCCTCGGCGTCGTTGTCACGCGGGCCGGTGGCCAGCCGGAAGCCCTCCCGGACCCCCGACGGCCACCGCTCCAGCGCGGTGGGCCGGTCACGCAGCGCCCGCATCAGGCCGTCACCGACGGCGACGACGTACTCCGCCACCATCAGCTTGGTGACCTCGGGCGTGCGCCCGGTCGCCTCGTAGATCACCCGGTCCGGGCTGGACACCCGGACCTCGCGGTCGCCGGCCTGCACCATCGCCGCAGCGGTCTTCGCCATGCCGCGAGCCTACGGGCTGGTGACGGGGCCGGGATGAGACGTGACCGGCGCGTCAGCCGGTCACGGCACGCAGCTCGATGGGCACCTCCGGCACCGTGAGGCTGCCGACGACCTCACGACGGGCCAGGTCGACGACGTGGACCTGCTTCGTGGCGGGCTCGGTGACGTACGCGGTCCCGCCCACGACCTCGAGCAGCGGGCGGGCCTCCCGCCAGTCGAGAGGCTCCTGCCACGCGGCGGTCACCGGGAGCGACGAGCTGACCCGGGCAGTGCGGACGTCGACGACGTGCAGCCGGCCGTCGGTGCCGAGCACCAGGCCGTCGCCGTCGGGAGTGCGACCGAGCGAGCGGAAGCTGTAGCTGGCCGGGAGGTCGACCAGGCGCAGGCCCGCAGTGCGCGTGTCGACCACGGACACCCTCGTCGGGCGCTCGAGCTCGGCGTCGCGGTCGACCTTGTAGTCCCCCAGGACGTAGCGCGAGTCGTCGTGCCCGGCCTGGTTGCCGATCCGGCCGTAGGCGTCGGGAGCGTCGACCTTGGTGATCTCGCGGCCGTCGACGAGCAGCACGCCGTCCTCGCACCCGATGACAGCGACCTCGCCGGCGAACGCCTCGCCGTGCACGCCGGGGCAGTCGTCGGAGGCCGCCAGCCGGTTGCCGGCGGCGGTGACGACCTCCACGCCGTTGCGGGAGTCGGCATCACCGACGGTGCGGATGAGGTTGCCGTGCCCGTCCTGGACGGCGACGCCGTGGTGAGCGTCGACGGACTCCCACGTGTCGAGCCGCGGACCGGCCCCGCCGTCGCCCTCGAGGTCCGCCAGGTCGGCGGGGTCGAAGGCGGTGATGTCGCCCGTCGCGTCGTCGAACACCGTGGTCCGGCCGTGGTGGGCGACGACGTGGCCGGGCTCCTCGGCCTTGATGGTGAAGCCGGTGAGCCGGGGCTCGCCCAACCAGGAGTGGCCGTGGTCGCCGTGCGCATCGGTCCACGCGCCGGTGTCGAGCGCGGTGAAGCCGCCGGAGCCGGAGACCAGCACGTGCCGGTCGTCGCCAGCGTGGTTCAGCCGGAGGAACCCGTCGACGTGCTCGTCGAGCAGCACCTCCCCCGAGCCGGCGTCGAGGACGAGCACTCCGCCGTCGTACGACATCGCGAGGCGGGGGCTCGGTGCGCCGACCTCGGTGGCGGACGGCGGGCTGCCCGCCGCGGCCGGTGCAGGCGACGACTCCTCCGCGCCGCAGGCGACGAGGGCGGAGGAGGCGAGCAGGGACAGGGCGAGTGGAGCGATGCGTGCGATCTTCATGAGAATGATTCTCATTCGCAATAGCCGCCACGTCAAGCCGGACTCACCGCACTGCCGGCAGGTGCGCAGAAACGAAACGGCCCGGGCACCCGCAGTGCGGGTGTCCGGGCCGTGCGACGAGCGGCGCCGCGGGAGCTGATCCCAGGCGGACTCAGTCGGCGCTGTGCGCGCCGTCGACGGGCTCCAGCGTCAGCGAGATGGAGTTGATGCAGTAGCGGTCGCCGGTCGGGGTGCCGAAGCCGTCCGGGAAGACGTGGCCCAGGTGCGAGCCGCAATTGGCGCACCGCACCTCGGTGCGGACCATGCCGTGCGAGCGGTCCTCGATGTACTCGATGGTGTCGCTGATCGGCTGGTAGAAGCTCGGCCACCCGCACCCGGAGTGGAACTTCGTGTCGGACTCGAACAGCTTGGCCTGGCAGGCCTTGCACCGGTAGACGCCCGTGGTCTCGGTGTCGGTGTACTCGCCGGTGAACGCGCGCTCGGTACCGGCCTCGCGGAGCACGTGGTACTCCTCGGGAGTCAGCGTCGCGCGCCACTCCTCGTCCGTCTTGTCGACCTCGTATGCCATGTCATCGAGCGTACTCAGCCACGCACGCGGACCTCGCGGGCGCCACCGCGGCGTCCCTCAGGCGACGACCCCGGCGACCGGCAGCCCGGCGGAGCGCCAGGCCGCGAAGCCGCCGACGACGTCGGTCGCCCGGTGGATGCCGAGGGCCTGCAGGGCGTCGGCCGCCAGCGAGGAGGTGTAGCCCTCCTGGCAGAGCACGATCACCCGCAGGTCGTACGACGCCTCGCGGACCCGCGCGTCGCTGCGCGGGTCGAAGCGCCACTCGAGCACGTTGCGCTCGACCACGAGCACGGGCAGCGTCGCCGCGACCTCACCCTCGGCGGCCCGCTGGGCGGCCGGGCGGATGTCGACGAGGACGGCGTCCTCGTCGGTGATCAGCTCCTGGAAGGCAGCCCGGACGCTGATCCGGTCGAGGCGGGAGCGGGCGTCGGCGAGCAGGGCGTCGACGCCGTCGTACCGCGGGGCCGGGCGTCCCGGGCCCGGCCCGTCAGCACCGCGGCGCTGGTTGCGCTGCATGTCCGCCACGGTAGCCAGCAGGGCGGTCACCACTCCTCCCCCGCGCGCTCGACGCCGAGCGCCTCGAGGCGGTCGCCCCGGAAGCGGAACCGGGTCATCGAGGACAGCCGCGGCGAGTAGGCGTGCAGCGAGAGGGCCGGCCGGTCGGTCTCGTTGCGGACGTCGTGGGCGTAGCCGGCGCCGAAGGCCTTGCCGTCACCGACAGAGAGGTCGACGAGCTGGAGGCCGCCGTCGAAGGTGTGCTCGGTGAGCCGGCCCTCCAGGACGGTGAAGGCGCCGGAGGAGGAGCCGTGGTCGTGCCAGTCGGTGGCGGCTCCGGGCGGCCACGAGATCAGCCAGAGCTCGTAGGCGCCGGTGGCGAGGACACGGGTCCACGTCCGCTCGTGCGGGTCGCGCTCGAGCAGGTGGGGCAGGTCGGGGTCGGCGGCGTGGCCGCGGACGACCTCGAGCAGGGGCAGGACGGCGAGCTGGGTCATCGGAGTTCCCTTCCGGGGAGGCGGGTCGGCGCAGCGCCGGCGGCGCGAGGGGCCGCAGCAGCGCTGGACCGACAGGTGGTTCGGAGCTGGATCAGGAGCTGGACCGGAGCTGGACCAGCGGCTGGGGAAGGTGCGGGCGGGATCAGCAGCAGCGACGACACAGCCCGCCGGCGCGCCACGTGGCGCGGGAGGCGAGCGGGGAACCGGACATGGCTCAATAGTGCATTAACTCAATAGAGTTTGCAAACTTCGCGCGTGGGCCGGCGCGTCGGTCGGCCGATCCGCCCCGCCGGCGGGTGCGAGGGGTCGACGGCAGGGCGCAGCGCCGGACGGTAGACGCCCGGGGAAAGGAAGGCTCGATGCCCCTGGTGGGGCGCCGGATCAGGGCAGGCGGTCGAGCAGGTCGGCGAGGTCGATCCGCCGGCCGGTGTAGAAGGGGACCTCCTCGCGCACGTGGCGGCGGGTCTCCGAGCCGCGCAGGTGCCGCATGAGGTCGACGATCCGGGTCAGGTCGTCGGCCTCGAAGGCCAGCATCCACTCGTAGTCGCCGAGCGCGAAGCTCGGCACGGTGTTGGCCCGGACGTCGGGGTAGCCGCGGGCCATCTGGCCGTGCTCGGCGAGCAGGCGACGACGCTCGGAGTCCTCGAGGAGGTACCACTCGTAGGAGCGGACGAAGGGGTAGACCGCGACGTAGTCGTGCACGCGCTCGTCGGCGAGGAACGCCGGCAGGTGGCTGCGGTTGAACTCGGCCGGGCGGTGCAGGGCCATCTGCGACCACACCGGCGCGAGACGCGCACCGAAGGCGGTCCGGCGCAACCGGTGGTAGGCGTCCTGCAGCTGGTCACTGGTCTCGGCGTGCCACCAGACCATGATGTCGGCGTCGGCGCGGAGCCCGGCGACGTCGTACACGCCGCGGACGACGACGTCGGAGGCGGCCAGGTCGGCGACCAGGGCCTCGAGCTCGGCGAGCTCGTTCTTGCGGACCACCTCGTCGTTGCCCAGCGGCTGCTCGAGCTTGAAGACCGACCACATGGTGAAGCGGATGGTCTCGTTGAGCTCGTTGATCTTCGCCGCGTTCGACTTGATGTGCGCCTGGGGGTCCGACATGCCTCCATTGTGCCGCGCCGCCCCGCGGCGCCCGACGTCAGTCCCGGCCGTAACCGGCCTCGCGGGCCTTGACGATCGCGTCGGCCCGGCCGGTGGCGTGCAGCTTGGCGTAGATCGCGGACACGGCGTTGCGCACGGTCTTGTTCGAGACGTAGAGCTCGGCGGCGATCTCGTCGTTCGTCCGGCCGGCGGCGATGAGGTGCAGGACGTCGCGCTCGCGCTCGGTCAGGCCCGGGAAGGGCTCGTCGGCGGCGACCGCGGGGGCGGCGGCGGCCCCGGCGAAGAACGCCGCGACCCGCGCCGCCAGGCTGGCGCCGAAGACCATCCCGCCCGCCGCGGCGGAGCGGATCGCGGCCTGCACCTCCTCGGCGCCGGCCCCCTTGAGCAGGTAGCCGCAGGCACCCGCCCGCACTGCGGCGAGGATGGTGTCGTCGTCCTCGTTCATCGTCAGCATCACCACGCGCAGCGAGGGGTCACGGCCGGTGAGGAAGCGGGTCGCCTCGATGCCGTCCAGCCCGGGCATCTGGATGTCCATCACGACGAGGTCCGGCGTGGTCTCCTGCACCACGTGCAGCGCCGCACGGCCGTCGGCCGCCGTGCCGACGACCTCCAGCCCGTCGAGCGCGCCGAGCAGGGCGACGAGCCCGTCGCGGACGATCTGGTGGTCGTCGACCACGACGACGCGGACCGGGGCGGTCGGGGTGGGCGGTGCGGTGCTCATGCGGGGGTCCTCAGCGGGAGTCGGGCCGAGACGACCGTGCCGCCGTCGGGGGGGCTGGTGATGGTGGTGCTGCCGCCGAGCTCGGCGGCCCGCTCGCGCAGGCTGGACAGGCCGACGCCGGCGGTGCGGTCGGGCGCGATGCCGACCCCGTCGTCGGCGACCTCGACCAGGAGGTCGTCCCCGGTGACGTCGAGGCGGAGTCGGACGCCGGAGGCCTGCGCGTGCCTCGCGACGTTGGTGAGCGCCTCGCCGGCAATGCGGTACGCCGCCACCTCGACCGCCGCCGGCAGGCGTCCGGCGAGGTCGGCCGCGGTGATGGCGAGCGGGAGGTCGAGGGTCTCGGCCTGCTGGCGCAGCGCCCCGACCAGCCCCCGGTCGTCGAGGGCGGGCGGGCGCAGGTCGTGCACGAGGCGTCGTACGTCGGCGACGACGTCCTGCACCTGGGCGCTGACCTTCTCGATCTGCTCCCGTGCGGCCTGCGGGTCACGGTCGACGGTCATCCGCGCGGCCTCGAGCTGGAAGACGATGCCCGACAGGGCGGGCCCGAAGCCGTCGTGGAGGTCGCGGCGGATCCGGCGTCGCTCCTCCTCGCGTGCGGTGACGAGGCGCTCGCGGCTGCGCTGCACCTCCTCGGCGAGCTGGCTGGCGCGCGCGGCGGTCGCGGCCTGCCGGACCAGGTCGCCGAGCAGCTGCTGGTCACGCGGGGTGAGCTGGCTGCGCAGGCCGCGCGCCGGCAGCACCAGGCTGCCGATGGTGGCCTCGCGGTAGGTGATCGGCAGCGTGCGCACGTGCCCGGGGCGGTCCCCGACGGTGGTGACCAGCCGCTCGCCGTGGGTGCGCTCGACCTCCATGCTGACGAACGGCACACCGAACGCGGTCGCGACCGCCTGCGCGACGGCAGCCAGCTGCTCACCGGTGTCGTCGGTGGTCTCCAGCGTCGAGGCGAGGCCCGCGACGACGTCGTACCGGTTGGTGCGCTCGCCGAGCAGCAGTCGCCGCACGAGCGCGGACAGGCGCTGACGCAGCGGGCCGTAGAGCAGCACCGCGACCGCGAGCACGACGGCCACGACCTGCGCCCGGCTGAGGTCGTCGTCGAGGGCGAGGGTGAGCAGGCCGAGCACCGCGACGTCGGCCAGCACCAGGACGGCGAGGACCGCGCCCAGCACGGCCGTACGGGCGAGCAGCTCCTGGATCGGCGCGAGCGCCGGGCGGACGATCGCGACCGTCATCGCCGCCGGCGGCACCACCGTCGCGGTGAATGCGCCGAGGTGGTCGCCCGCAGGGAGCGGGAACACCGCGCCGAGGAGCAGGACGCCGACGATCACCAGCACGCTCCACAGCAGCCAGCGCAACCGGTCACGCTCCAGCCCGGCGGAGCGGCGGTAGCGGACCACGACGGTGAGCAGGGAGAAGAAGAACGCGGCCACACCGAGGGCGATGCCGAGGGAGACGACCTGCGGACCGTGCCCGGCGAGGACGCCGAGCGAGGTGGGGTCCTGGTCGATCCCCGGCGGCAGGCCCTCGATGCGCTGCTCCCCCTCGGCCGGGGCGACGAGGACGGCGAGGCCGCTGAGCACGAGCATGCCGACCGCCACCCACGACGCCGGCGTCCAGCGGCCGGGGAGGAAGCGGCCGGTCGGGAAGACCAGCAGCAGGCCGGCGATGACGGCGGTGAGGTAGGCGCCGAAGCGGTTGAGGAACCACAGCGCGAAAGTCATGCCGGGCCACGCGTCGTCCTCGGTGAGGCCGGCGCGGATGTAGCTCTGCGCGAACCCGTCAAGGGACCAGAACAGCCCGTAGGCGGCGAGCACCCAGCCGAAGCGCTGGGTGTGGTCGCGGAGGAGGACGACAGCGGCGAGGACGCCGAGGACGGCGCCGTTGACGATCCACGGCCAGCCCGCGCCGTCGGAGGCGACGTCAATGCCCGGGCCGGACGCCGGCGCGGTCAGGTCCAGCCAGGCGCCGGCCGGCAGGAGCAGCACGCACAGCAGCGGCACCGCCAGCACGGTGGCCAGCCGGGCACCGCGGGGGCGGGGGTCGCTCTGCACCGGCACATTGTGCAGCCGGTCCGGCCCCCTCCGTGGCGGAATGGGAGCCGGACCGGCTGCGGTCGCGATCGGCACGGGTTCCTCGGGTGCCGGGTCAGGCGCGGCCGCGGAAGGCCTTGTCGCCGGCGAGGAAGCCCAGGGCGATGACGACCATGCCGACCGGGCCGGTCATGCCCGCCATGTACTGCAGCGGGGAGAGCCCGATGAGCAGGGTCAGGCCGCCGCCGACGAGGCCGACGAGGCCGAGCCACCGCGGCAGGCCGCCCTCGCGGGCGACGCCGAACAGGCACAGGCCCGACAGGCCGAGCAGGCCCCAGCACCACGGCACGGTGCCGATCCAGTGGTTGAAGAAGGTGGCGCTCTCCGGGACGACCATGTCCGAGCCGGCCGCGAAGATGAACTCCGTGTCGAGGCCGGAGCCGACGACGAGCATCACCGCGGTGATCACGACGCCGGTGAAGGCGACGGTCGGCAGCACGCTGTCGCGACCGGCCGTGGCCTTGAGCCGGCGGTGCAGCCCGGCCGCGAAGGGCACCATCAGCACGGCGCTCAGCATCGTGAAGGTGTGGAACGCCAGCATCTGCGGGACGAGGTCGCCGAGCTTGTCGGACACGGCCTGGGCGTCCCCCTGGATGTCGGGGTCGTAGACGGCGTTGACCATCGACGAGGTCACCATCATGCCGATCCCGGCGACACCGGCCAGCAGGCCGGACAGCGCCCACCGGGTCGGCGGGTAGGTCGTCGGCTCGTCGTGCTGGCCCTGGCGCTGGTCCTGGGTCGGGTCGAGGGCGGGGGCGGGGCGGTGGGTCTGCGTTGTCATGCCCTGACCGTGCCGGGCCGCGTGTCCCACCCGACAGGGACAACCCGGCACGCCTCCCGGGACACCCGCCCCTCGTCGTACCCCGCGACGACGAGGTGCGTGCCTGTGCACCGCGAGGTGTGAAGGTTGGCGGCACGACGTGGCTGGGTCCCGACCCCGAGGTGCGACGGTTCGGGGCACGAGGTGTGCCGGATCGTCGCCCGACGTGCCTGCGGCCGGCACACCCTCACACCTCGCGGCGCAAAGCCTCACACCTCGCGGCGCAAAGCCTCACACCTCGGCGGGGTCAGGTGAGGAGCGAGGCGGTGGCGGTACGGGCGGAGGCGATGGTGGCGGGGATGCCGACGCCGTCGTAGGCGGCACCGCAGACGGCGAGGCCGGGGACGGGGGCGACGGCGGCGCGGATCCGGGCGACGCGCTCGGTGTGGCCGACCCAGTACTGCGGGAGGCCGCCGCCCCAGCGCTGCACGACGGCGTCGACGGGCTCGGCACGCAGGCCGGTGGCCTCGGCGAGGTCCGCCAGGGACGCGCGCACCAGCTCCTCGTCGGGGACCTGGAGGGTCGCCTCCTCGCCGTACCGGCCGAGCGAGGTGCGCAGCACGAGCAGGCCGTCGCCGGCGTCGCGGACCCAGTCCCACTTGGCGAAGGAGAAGGTCGACGCCTTCACCCGACGGCCGTCGACGGGCGGGACGAGGAAGCCGGAGGCACCGACGTCGAGCGCCTCGGCGACGCCGGGGTCGTCGGCGCGGAAGGCGAAGGTCACCAGCGCGACCGAGGCGTAGGCGACCTCGGCGAGCTCGGTCGCGGCGACGGGCGCGACGTCGGCGAGCAGGCGGGCGGCGGGCGCGGCCGGGGTGGCGACGACGAGCAGGTCGGCGGTCTCCTCGCCGGTCGGCGTGGTGACCCCGAACCCCCCGCCCGTACGACGACAACCGGTCACGGGCGCGTCGTAGCGGACCTCGACGCCGGGTCGGTCAGCCAGGTCGGCCGCGAGCGCGGCGGGCAGCCGCCACATGCCACCCTCCACGGCGGCGAAGACGGGCGGGGCGTCCCCCGGCGGCTGCGGCAGCGTGAAGTCGTCGCGGGCCAGGAGGTCGGCGAGCTGCGGCACGGCGGAGCGCACGGAGATCCGGCGGGCCTGCCCGGCGTACACGCCGCCGAGGAGCGGTTCGACCAGCCGGTCGACCACCTCGTCGCCGAAGCGGCTCGCCACCAGGTCGCCGACGGAGGCGTCCCCCTCGGCGTGCCGGACCACCTGCTGGCGGGCGCGGGCCATCCCCTCGGGCGAGAGGATGCCGGTCGCCTCGAGCTGGTCGAGGTCGAGCGGCGCACCCATCAGGCTGCGCGGCAGCGGGCGCAGGGCGCCGCGGGTCCACACCCGCGAGCTCGCCCGGGTGGGGTGCACGAGCGGCAGGCCGAGGTCGCCGGCGAGCGCCGAGCCCTCGGGCCGGCGGTGCAGCATCGCCTCGGCGCCGACGTCGACCTGCACCCCCGCGACGCGGTCGCCGCGGAGCTTGCCGCCGGGCCGGTCGGTGCCCTCGAGGAGCAGGACCGACGCACCGGCGTCGGCGAGGTCCCGGGCGGCCACGAGCCCGGCGATCCCGGCCCCGACGACGATCGCGCTGCGCACGGCACCAGTCTCCCAGAGCCACCTCCAGCGCCCGCCGCCAGCCGTCGGGAACCGCTCGGCCCGGTGCCGCGTCGCATCCGCATGAACCCGACGCGCCACCGCCCTAGCAGCCGCCCCAGCAGCCGCCCCACCAGCCGGTCCCGCAGCCGCACCCGCACCCCTGCCCTGCTCGCGGCCCTCGTCGCACTCGTCGCCGTGCTCCTCGCCGGGTGTGCCGGCTCCGGCTCGGACTCCTCGTCGGGCGCGGACGTGGCGATGTCCGAGGCCGCACCGGCGGACATCGGCGACGAGGGACGCGCGGCCGGGGCGGAGGCCGAGGCGGCCGACGCCGCCCAGGGTGACGACGCCGCCGGTGTCGCCCGGGTGGTCGACCCCGGCCGGGACGCCGCCCGCGTCTCGCCGGGGGCGGCGGTCATCCGCACCGGCACCATCGGCCTCGAGTCCGAGGACGTGGGCAAGGCCCGCTTCGACGTCCGCAAGGTGGTCGACAAGTACCGCGGCACGATCACCGACCAGGAGACCTCGACCGCCGAGGAGGGCCGGCTGGGCACCGCCCGGCTGGTGGCGCGGGTCCCGAGCGACAGCTTCGACGACGCGACCCGCGAGCTGGAGGAGGTCGCCACGCTGCTCGGCTCGACGACGTCCGGGGAGGACGTGAGCACCGAGGTGGTCGACGTGGCCGCACGGGTCCGCGCCCAGCGGGCCAGCGTCGCCCGGGTGCAGGCGCTGCTCGCCCAGGCGAAGGACATCCAGCAGGTGATCTCGGTCGAGCGCGAGCTGGCGACACGGCAGGCCGACCTCGACTCCCTGGTGGCGCGGCAGGAGTACCTCGCCGACCAGACGTCGTTCTCGACGATCACCGTCACGATCGAGCAGCCGGACGGTGACCGCGCGGACGAGGAGGACGAGGCGGACGGCTTTGTCGAGGGCCTGGCCGCCGGCTGGGACAGCTTCATCGGCGGACTCGTCGCGATCCTGACCGTGGTCGGCTTCCTGCTGCCGTGGCTGGGCCTGCTCGCCCTGGTCGTGGTGCCGTTGTGGCTCCTGGTCCGGCGCCGCGGCGCACGCCGGTCCGCACCCCCCGCCCCGGCCGGCCCCTGATCCCCACGACGGGGGCCGAGCCGGGGCGACGGGAGGGTCAGGCGAGCAGCTTCTCGACGACCGGTCGGCTGCGCGCCAGCCAGTCGGCGTAGGCCGCCGGGTCGTCGTGCTGCTTGTCGAGGACGTAGAGCGGGCTGCCCGGCACGACGCCGCCGAGGTGGCTGAGCAGCGGCACCAGCCCGTGCTCGGGGGCGAGCGTGTGGCCCGGTCCCCCGCCGAGCATCAGCGGGACCGTCACCCCGGTGAGCTCGCCGGCGCCGAACCGGTCGAGGAAGAGCTTCAGCAGCCCCGTGTACGTCGCCTTGTAGGTCGGCGACGCGACGACGACCAGATCGGCCGCAGCCACCTGGGCCACCGCCTCGGCGACCTCGGCGTCGGTCCAGTCGAAGAGCCGGGCGCCGACCGTGGCCAGGTCGACCACGAGGTCGGGCTCGCGGCCGACCAGCTCGCGGTGCAGCAGCAGCGCGGCGTCCAGGGTGCGGCTGGCCGGCTTCGGGTTGCCGACGACGACCACCGTGCGCGGGGAGCTCCCGCCCGACACCGCGCTCACCGTCCCACCGACGCGAAGGGGACCGCCGAGCCGTACTGCCGCTGCGGACCGTCGTGCTTCCACAGGCCGCGCTCGGCGAGGATCGGCAGGACACCCTCGCCGAACCAGTAGGCGCCCTCGAGGTGCGGGTACGCCGAGAGCACGAACTCGTCGAGGCCGAGCTCGGCGTACTCCTGGATCCGGTCGGCGACCTCCTCGTGGCTGCCGACGAGCGCGGTCCCGGCGCCACCGCGGACCAGGCCGACGCCGGCCCAGACGTTCGGGTAGACCTCGAGGTCGTCGGTGCGGCCGTCGTGCAGGTCGAGCATCCGGCGCTGGCCCTCGGACTCGCTGCGGCGCAGGCCCTCCTGGACCTTGCGCACGGTCTCGGGGTCGATCTCGCTGAGCAGGCGGTCCGCCTCGGCCCACGCCTCCTCGGCGGTGTCGCGGGTGATCACGTGCATCCGGATGCCGAAGCGGAYCGGCCGGTGGTCGGGGCCCCGCCCCTCGGCGGCCGCGAGCTCGCGGATCCACGCGATCTTCTCCGCCACGGCCTGCGGCGGCTCGCCCCAGGTGAGGTAGACGTCGGCGTGCTCGGCGGCGACCTTCCCGGCCGCCGGCGAGGAGCCACCGAAGTAGATCTCCGGGAGCTTCGCGGGCAGGAAGCCCAGCCGCGCCGCGTCGACCGAGAGGTGCTTCCCCTCGTAGTCGACGGTCTCGCCGGCCCAGAGCCGGCGCACGATGTCGAGGAACTCCCCGCAGCGCTCGTAGCGCGCGTCCTTGTCGTGGTAGTCGCCGAACATCCGCTGCTCGTGGCTCTCCCCGCCGGTGACGACGTTGAGCAGCAGGCGGCCGTCGGTGAGGTTCTGGAAGGTGGTCGCCATCTGGGCGGCGAGGTACGGCGCGACGAGGCCGGGTCGGAAGGCGACGAGGAACTTCAGCCGCGCGCTGGTCTGGGCCAGCATCGCGGTGGTCACCCACGCGTCCTCGCACCAGGCCCCGGTCGGGGTCAGCGCGGCCTCGAAGCCGTTGTCCTCGGCCGCCCGCGCGACCTGGGTGAGGTAGGAGACGTCGGCCGGGCGCCCGGACTGGCCGGGGTTGCGGCCGTCGCCGCCGTTGGTGGGGAGGAACCAGTGGAACTTCAGTGACATGAGGGGGCTTTCCTTGGACAGGCGCGAGGGTGGATCAGATCTGGCCGTGGTTGGGGGGTGGGGTGCCGTCGATGGCGTGGCGGCCGAGGTGGTGCACCTTCCACGCGGCCGGGTCGTGCAGGGTGTGGGTGCGGGCGTTGCGCCAGTGGCGGTCGAGGTCGAGGGTCCTGAGCGCCGACCGGGTGCCGGCCACCTCGAAGAGGCGGCTGGCCGCCTCCAGCGAGGCCGCCGTGGTGGCGGCCCGCGCCGCGGACACCGCGAGGCTGGCCTCGGCCGCGGTCTCCGCGGTGAGGTCGGCCCGGGCGCGGTCGACGGCCCGGCCGGCCTCGGCGAGCAGCGCCTCGGCGCCGCGCACCTGCAGCTCGACCTCGCCGAACGCCTGGACGACCAGCGGGTCGTCGGCGGCGCTGTCGGTGTCGTAGAGCGCGAGCGCGTCCGGGTAGGGCCGGCTCCTCGTGGTCACGAACGCGGCGGCGTCGCGGATCGCGGCGCGGGCGATGCCGGCGTCGATCGCGGCGTGCAGGAGCTGGGCGAACGAGCCGTAGGCCTGGGGTCGCTCGAACGTCAGGTGGTACGGCGTCACGCGGTCCGCCGCGACCCGGACGTCCTCGAGCCGGACGGTCCCGCTCGCGGTCGTGCGCTGCCCCAGCCCGTCCCAGTCGTCGATGACCGTGACGCCCTCGGCGTGGCGGCCGACCCACGCGACGGCGAGCGGGCCGCCCTCGTCGAGGTGGGCCAGGACCGGGATCCAGTGCGCGAGGTAGGCGCCGGTGGCGTAGCCCTTCTCGCCGTCGAGCACCCAGTCACCCGGGCGCTCGGGGTCGGGACGCAGCGTCGTGGCGTGGTCGCGTACGTGCTTGCTCCGGACCTCGGACTGCGCGTTGCCGAAGCGCTTGCCGGCGACGACCTCACCGAGCAGGAACCGCTTCTGCTCCTCGGTCCCCTGCTCGACCAGCGCGTTGACGTAGACGAAGTGGCTGTGCGGGATCTGGGCCACGTTGGGGTCGCCGGTGGCGAGCAGCCGCACGACCTCGGCCAGCACGGTGGCGCCGAGCCCGGGGCCGCCGTGCTCGACGGGGACGGTGAGGGCCAGCAGGCCGGCGGCTGAAAGGGCATCGACCTCCGCGACCGGGAGGATCCGCTCCTGGTCGCGCCGGGCCGAGCCCTCGGCGAGCCGGACGGCCAGGTCGGCCGCCGCGGCGATCGCCGAGTCGGCGGTGTGGGTGGCCGGGTCGACGTACGCCGGGGCGACGGCGTCGACGGGCGCGATGGACGTGAGCGACATCAGACCCGCTCCAGCTCCGCGGCCTCGAGCTCGCGGACCAGCGGGAGCACCTCGCGGCCGAAGTACTCGACGTCCTCGAGGTAGTGCAGGAAGCCGAGCAGGAAGAGGTTCACGCCGCGCTTCTTGTACTCGATCATCCGGGTGGCGATCTGCTCGGGCGTGCCGATCAGGCCGGTGCGGAAGCCGTCGTTGTACTGGACCAGGTCGGCGAACTCGGAGTCCTGCCACATGCCCTTCTTGTCACCGGTGCTCTGGCCGGCCTGCTTGACGGCGGCGCCGAAGCCCTCGACGGCCTCGCGGTCGGCCTTGTCGATGATCTCGCGCAGCACGTCGCGGGCCTCGGCCTCGGTGTCGCGGCCGATGAAGAAGCCGTTGACGCCGAACTTCACCTTGCGGCCGTGCACGGTGGCCACGTCGCTGACGTCACGGACCTGCTCCGCGATGCCGTCGGGGGTGTTGCCGTTGGCGAAGTACCAGTCGGTCACGCGGCCGCCCATGCCGCGGGCGTCGGTGGAGTTGCCGCCCATGAAGATCTCGGGGTGCGGGCGGTCCGGCGAGCTCAGCGGCTTCGGCTTGAGGTCGAAGTCGTGGAGGCGGTAGAAGTCGCCGTTGAGCTCGGCGTGGTCCGAGGTCCAGATCTCGCGGACGTAGCGGATGAACTCCTCGGCGCGGCGGTAGCGCTCGCCCAGCTTGGTGAACTCGTCCTTGAACCAGCCGCTGACGACGTTGATCGCGGCGCGGCCGCCGGAGATCTGGTCGGCGGTGGCGATGAGCTTGGCGAGCACGCCCGGCTGCCACAGGCCCGGGTGGACCGCGGAGATCACCTTGAGCCGCTCGGTCGCGAGCAGCAGCGCGAGGCTGAAGCTGGTCGACTCGTGCTGGTACGCCGCGCCGTACGACGCGATGTAGCGCACCTGGGACAGGGCGTACTCGAAGCCGTTGTTCTCGGCCAGGCGGGCGAGCTCGACGTTGTAGTCGTAGCCCCAGTCCGTGCGCTGCTCGATCTTGCTGACCACCAGGCCCCCGCTGACGTTGGGGACCCAGTAGGCGAACTTGAGCGGCTGGGCGAAGGCTTCGGGGTCGAAGATCTGGTCGTTCATGGCGGTACCTCTGGTCTCGGAGGAACTAAGTCGAGTAGTTCGCTAGACATTACCGGAGAAGGAGTGGAACAGGCATCGGAACGGGGCCGCCGGCTCCGTGGAACCGGCGACCCCGCGACAGGCAGGGCCTTGCACCCTGCGTCCGGACCGTCAGGCCGGGCTCGGCACCGGGGCCTCGGCCGCAGCCGCAGCCGCAGCCGCGTCGACGGCGGCGCCCGCCGGGGTCCGGCCGATGGCCCAGGCGTACGGCGGCGGCGTGCCGTTGACGAGGTGGCCGCCGACCACCCGCGCCTTGAGGATGCGCGGGTTGTGCGAGGACACCGTGCGCGCGTTGCGCCAGTGCCGGTCGAGGCCCTTGCTGATCGCCGTGCCCGACGCGCCGAGGGTGTCGAACAGGTTGGTCGTCAGCCCGAGCACGAGATCGGTCACGACGACCTGCGCCGCCGACGACTCGACCTCGGCCCGCTCGTTGGCAGCCGCCACCTGCTCGGGCGCGCTCGCCGCGACCGGCGCCAGGTCGGCGACGGCCTGGATGGTCTCCGCGACCCGAAGCGTGGCCGCCTCGGCGGCGTACACCGCGGCGGACGCCTCACCGATCCGGGCCAGCACCTGCGCGTCGTCGCGCACCCGCGCCGCGTTGGCGTGGGAGTAGTTGCGCTCGCGGCGCTGCACGTGGTCGACGAAGTCGGCCACCGCCGCCCGTCCGATGCCGGCGAGGACCGCCAGCAGGTTCAGCTGGTAGAGCGCCGTCTGGTACGGGAAGCGCTCCCCGAAGGGCAGCACGTTCGCGGCAGGGACGACCGCGCCGTCGAAGGTGGTCGTGCCGCTGCCGGTCCCCCGCTGGCCGAAGCCGTCCCAGTCGTCGGTGACGGTGACCTGAGGGTCGCGGGTGTCGACGATCGCGATCGCGAAGTCGTCGTCGTGGCCCTCGCGGACCCGCCGGACGTAGACGTCGGCCCACTCGGCGTAGATCGTGCCGGTCGTGTAGAACTTGCTGCCCGTCAGCCGGTAGCTGCCGTCGGACTGCGCGGTCAGGACGGTGTGCTGGGTGTCGATCGCCGTCGCGCCCACCTCGGACCAGGCGTTGCCGGCGATCTCGCCGGCGGCGAAGCGGTCGAACCACTCCCGCTGGTCGCGGCCCTGCGCGTGCTGCCACAGCCGGTCCTCGACCAGGGCGGCGTGCCCGCGCAGGGCCTGCGGCAGGTTGCTGTCCGCGGCCGCGAGGTCGATCCAGAGCTGCGTGAGTGCTGGAATCGAGACCCCGCGGCCGCCGTACCCGGTCGGGACGCGCAGCGCCCCGAAGCCGCTCTCCTTGAGGCGGCGGACCTCCTGGTCGGGCAGGACGTCGTCGAGCTCGCGCTGCAGCGAGCCGGCGCCGATCTCGGCGAGCAGCGGCTGGTACGCCGCCCGGAGCTCCTCGAGCCGGGCGCGGTCGTCACTGGTGCTCATCGCGGCCTCCTCACGTGTACCAGGTCGGCTCGGGCAGCTCGCCGAGCAGCGCGTAGCGCCCGACCTCGGCCCGCTTGTGGGCGACCGGGTCGTGGAGGCTGTGGGTGCGGATGTTGCGCCAGAAGATGTCGAGGCCGACCGAGCTCGCGGTCGCGCGGGCGCCGGTGACGTCGTAGACGCGGGTGCCGATCTCGAGGCCGGTGTCGATCGCGACCTGCTTGGCGGCCGCGATGAGCACGGCCACCTCGCCGCGCTCCTCGGGCGTGACCGTGTCGGCGTGGGCGTTGATCGCCTCGATGAGCGTGGCCGCGCGCTCGGTGAGCGCCTCGGCGGCCCACAGCTTCGAGCGCAGCTCGCCGTAGGTCTCGAGGATGTAGAACTCCTGGGTCGCGGTCTCCTTGAGGTCCGGCGTGTAGGGCCAGGGCCGGGTCTTCTCGCGGGTGTAGGTCGCCGCGGTGGCGAGCGCCCCCTCGGCGATGCCGAGGTAGATGTTGGCGAAGATGATCTGGATCAGCGGCACGTTGAGGGTGTTGTAGACACGCGGCTGGAACTCCCAGCCGTTCGCGGTCCGCACGTAGCCGGCCGCGGCTTCCCACGGCACGCGGACGCCGTCGATGACGACGCCGCCGCTCTCGGTCAGCCGCTGGCCGAGGCTGTCCCAGTCCCCCTTGAACCGGATCGCGGGCTGCTGGGTGGGCACGATCGCGAAGACGTGCTTGTCGGTGCCGTCGAGCACACCTTCGAGCACGGTGACGTCGGAGACCCGACCGCCGGTGGAGAAGGACTTCTCGCCACGGAAGACGATCTCGTCGCCCTCGTCGGTGATCACCAGGTCGGCGTCGCGCGGGTTGACCGCACCACCGAAGAACCACTGCTCCTTCGTCGCCTGCTCCTCGACGGCGGCGACCTGCTCCGGCGTGCCGACCAGCCGCACGGCCCAGAACCACAGCAGGTGGTAGCCGAGCAGCTGTCCGATCGACCCGTCGCCGGCGCTGACCGCGCGGATCACGCGCAGCGCCGTGGTCCAGTCCTGGCCGGCCCCGCCGTGCTCCACCGGTCCGAGCAGGGTGACCAGGCCCGAGTCCTTGAGCAGCTGCACCTCCGCGGTCGGTACGGCGAGGGCGCGGTCGCGCTGCACGGCGTCGGCGGCGAGCGTGGTGGCCACCTGGCGCGCCCGCTCGACCCAGCCCTCGGGCGTCGTCGGTCGGTCGGTCCAGCCTCCGGGGGCGGCGCCGGCAGTGGCGCCGGTCGGGGAGGTGAGGTCGGCAGTCATGAGGGCGTGTCTCCTCGTGTCGAGACGGTCGGCACGGCCGGGTCCGTCGTGTTAACGTTTGTCTACAGACTTACTTGACTTACTTCCGGGAACAACCCCCTCGACCCACGGCGTCGCCGATGGACGTGAAAGGCAGCACCCATGCGGATCGAACAGCTCGAGTACCTCGCGGCGGTGACGCAGCACGGTTCGCTGCGGCGGGCCAGCGAGAAGCTGCACCTCTCCCAGCCGGCGCTCAGCGAGGCCATCACCAAGCTCGAGCGGGAGCTGCGGGTCACCCTGCTCGACCGCCGGCGCTCCGGTGCCCGGATCAGCCGCGACGGCCGGGAGCTGCTCCCCTACATGACCGAGGTGCTCGCGGCCGTCGACCGGCTGCGCGCCGCCGCCGGTGACCAGCGCACCGACACCCGCGTGATCCGGGTCGGCACGGTGCACGCCGCGACCTCGACCCTGCTGGTGCCGGCGGTGCGGGCCTTCCAGGAGCGGCACCCGGGGACCACCGTCGAGGTGCTCACCCTGCAGCAGGCGCAGATCGACGAGCAGCTGGCCGAGGGCACCCTCGACCTCGGCCTGGTCAACGTGCTCGACGGCGACGACCCGCCGATCGGACTCGACGGCGTCGACCTCCTGCACGGCCGGCCGGTCGCCGTGCTGCCGGCGGGGCACGCCCTCCTCGCCCGCCCGCAGGTCACCCTCGACGAGCTGCGCAACGAGCGCTTCGTGATGATGCGCGCCGGCTACGTCATGCACCGCTACGTGCACCGCGCGTTCGGCCCGGACGTGCCGCCGGCGGCGCACAGCACCGACGGCGCGGAGATGGGCAAGGCGCTGGTCGCCGAGGGCGTCGGCGTCACCGTGCTCCCGGACTACTCCGTCATCGGCTGCCCGCTCCAGCGCGTCGGGATGATCGAGCCCCGCCCGATCGCCGGGAACCAGACGACGGTCACCCTCCAGCTGCGCCAGCGCCGGTCGCTGCAGCAGCCGCTGCCCGTGCGCGAGCTGCAGAACGCCCTGGCGACCCGGGCCGCGGAGTACCGCGCGTCCTCGAGGGCCGAGGCGAAGGCCGGCGCCGCCTCCTGACGCCCTGCACGGGGCTGCGGGGCGGGTCGGCCATGATGGCGACATGACCGCGACCCGCATCGCCGTGCTCATCGACGCCGACAACACCTCGCCCCGGCACGCCGAGGCACTGCTGGAGGAGATCGCCAAGTACGGCGTCGCGACGGTCAAGCGCGCCTACGGCGACTGGACCACCTCGCAGCTCGGCGGCTGGAAGGGCGAGCTCAACCACCACGCCATCGTGCCGGTCCAGCAGTTCGCCTACACGACCGGCAAGAACTCCACCGACTCCGCACTGATCATCGACGCGATGGACCTGCTCTACAGCGGGAACCTGGACGCGTTCGCCCTGGTGTCGAGCGACAGCGACTTCACCCGGCTGGCCACCCGCATCCGCGAGTCCGGCCTCACCGTCTACGGCCTGGGCCTGCGCAAGACCCCGCAGTCGCTCGTGGCGGCCTGCGACACCTTCATCTACCTCGAGGTGCTCGGCAAGGACTCCCCTCCCGACGACGCTGACGACGCCGACGACGCCGACGACGCCGTGGACGCCGAGGCCGCCGAGGACCCGCCGCTGCCGAACCTGCAGAGCCTGCTGGTGCGCGGCGTCAACAACGCCTCCGGCGACGACGGCTGGGTCGACCTGGGCGCGCTGGGCAACTACCTCCGCACGGCCAGCCCGTCCTTCGACCCCCGCCACTACGGCTTCCCCCGCCTGCTCCCCCTCGTGGAGTCCCAGCCCTACCTGACCACCGAGAGCACCGGCACCGGCGTCCGCGTC